>DASSOO010000286.1:0-4733 GCA_035700455.1 Gammaproteobacteria bacterium | reverse complement strand
CTCATGCGTCCGATTTTCGTGAGTGACATGATTGCGTGGCAACGCGCGGTGCCAGTTGAAGGCTGGTCGCCGGCAGCGCAGTCTTGTCCGCTACGCGCCGTGACCCCCTGACTGTCAGCGGCTTGTGCTAATTAATTACTTTAAATTTATAGTATAACTGATTGTTAAAAATGAATAATAATCTTGCCGCAGGTGCCGGTCTGCGTGATCGCTTCGTGAGCCTTTCCCGCGTCGGCGAGTGAAAATCGCTTGCCGATCACCGGTCGCAGGCTGCCGTTGGCGAGACCGGCGCCGAGCGCCGCGTGGATTTCGGCGACCTCGCGTGGCGTTGCAGCGAAAAGCGTCATGCCGATAATTGCAGTTTCGCGCTGCATCGTCGCGCGCGGATCGATCTCGATGCGGCCGCGGCTGCCGACGACCACGACGCGGCCGCCCGCAGAGAGCACCGTCAAGTCGCGATCCAGGTTCACGTTGGCGAGCATCTCCAGCACGATGTCGATGCCGCCGCTGCGCGCGCCGATCTCGTCCAGGTACCCTTCAGCGTGGTGATCGAAAACTGCGTGGGCACCCTGCTCCCGTACCAGCGCCCTGCCCTCAGCGGTCCCGCCGGTTGCGAAGATTCGCATTCCGGCAGCGACCGCGAGTTGTAACGCGGCAAGGCCGACGCCGCCAGTCGCGCCGTGAATCAGCAGTTTCTCGCCGGGTCGGGCGCTGCCGCGCTGGAACAGCGCCCGGTACGCGGTTGCGTACGGCGTGCCGAGCGCCGCGCCCTGGGCGAAGTCCACCGCCGTCGGCAGCGGATAGACCTGGGTGCGCTCGCACAGCGCATATTCGGCGTAACTGCCGGATAGTGTGCCGGAGGTATAGACGCGATCGCCGACGGCGAGGCCTTCGGCCTCGGCGCCCAGAGCGGCGACGGTACCGGCGGCGTCGGAGCCCGGCGTGTACGGAAGCGCGGGCTTGCGAGCATAGGCGCCGGTGCGGATATAAGTGTCGACGGGATTGACGCCGGCCGCCTCGACCTTGACGAGTACTTGCGAGCCCTGCGGTACCGGCACCGGCACATCTTCACAGCGCAGCGCCTCCGGCCCGCCAAAGGCATGAACCCGCACTGCGCGCATCAGCCGCTCGCCCATCAGTCCACCAGCCTTGCATTCATTGTGATATCGGCGTTGAGCAGCTTCGAGACCGGACATCCGCTCTTGGCGGCATTGGCGGCGCGTTCAAAAGCCTTCGCGTCGGTTCCGGGAACGCGTGCCTGGACGTCGAGGTGCGAAGCGGTTATCGCGAATCCCTCGCCTTGCTGCTCGATCGTCACCGCGGCACGCGTATCGATACTTTCGGGTGCGAGGCCGGCTTTGCCGAGTTCGAGCGCAAGGGCCATCGAAAAGCAGCCGGCGTGTGCCGCCGCGATCAGTTCTTCGGGATTGGTGCCTCGGCCGTCCTCGAACCTGCTGCCGAACGAGTACGGCGTGTCGTCGAGGACGCGGGTTTCGGTCGAGATTCGGCCCCGGCCGTCCTTGAGGCCGCCTTGCCAACGGGCGGATGCGTGTCTTTTCATGGATCCTTCCTCCGAAAAGATGAGAAAGCCGTCGGCAGGCGCCGACGGCTTCAACTACTTTAGCAAAGCCGCGGACCGGCTGTTCGTTTAAGGCACTTCAAGTCTCAATTTGCAAATTAAATCAATGACTTGAATAAAATTGCTGATAAT
This sequence comes from Gammaproteobacteria bacterium, assembly GCA_035700455.1. Classification (GTDB taxonomy): domain Bacteria; phylum Pseudomonadota; class Gammaproteobacteria; order Natronospirales; family DASSBR01; genus DASSBR01. The sequence continues at coordinate 3,022 of DASSOO010000286.1, read as the reverse complement.
TTCTCGAACTACCAGTTTGCCGGCTCCCAGTCGGACTGCGAGCCATCCTTCAGCTCCCCGACCATGAGTTCTTTGTCGTTGATGTAATAGTACGGAGGGACCGGCAGGTTCATCGGCGCCGGCGAACCGTCGAACACGCGGCCGGCCAGGTCGTAGCGGGAACCATGGCATGGGCAGAAATAGCCGCCGAGCCAGTCCGGGCTCACCGAGCCTCGCTGCGGCTTGTAATCGGGAATACAGCCGAGGTGCGTGCAGATGCCGATGAGCACGAGAATTTCCGGGCGCAGCGAGCGGTACTTGTTGGCGTACTGAGGCAGTTGCTGGGCGGCTTCCGAATCCGGATCCTTGAGCGAGGTGTCACGGTTTTGCAGGGTGGAGAGTTGTTCCTGCGACCGATGCAGAATCCACACCGGCTTGTGACGCCACTGCACGGCAATCTGCTGGCCGGGCTGAAGTTTGCTGATGTCGACCTGCACCGGCAGCGCCGCCGCGATTGCCTTGCGGCTCGGTTCCATGTAACTGATGAGCGGATAGGCTATGCCGGCGACGCCAATCGCGCCGACCACCGAGGTCGCGGCCGTCAGGAATTTACGCCGGCTCTCGTCGATCTGCTCCGCCGAATGCGCTTCCGGAACCGTGGTCTTTCTCATGCAGGTCTCCAGTTCGTCATGCACGATGGCTCGTTCCCCGGACCGGCGTCCGGCTTGCAGATGCGTAAACGAGCGAGTTGCTGAAAGGCTGGTTAAGCGCGAGATTATATCAAACTTTGTGAAAGAACCTGCCGCAATTGAGGCTGCCGGGGCTCAGCCAAGGCACGGACGCGATTTTGACGCAGGTTCACAGCCAGCGGCGGCCCAACCAGCCGATGAACTCCGTGATGCGGTCCGGCAGGCCGCGACGCGCCCAGCGATCGGCCCTGACTTCGACGGCTTCTTTGAGGTCGCACAGGAAGTCGTGCTCGAGCGTCGCCGCCAGCCGCGGGTCCGGTGTGACGACGTTGAGTTCGTAATTGAGGAAAAAGCTCCGGTAGTCGAAATTGGCGGTGCCGACCGTGCTCCAGCGACGGTCGACCACAGCGGTTTTGGCATGCAGCACACGCGGCAGATATTCGTAAATCCGCACGCCCTTGCGCAACAGCTTGGCGAACGCAGCGTGCGCGGCCCATTCCGCGAGCCGGCTGTCGCCGCGTTTCGGTACCAGCAAGCGAACGTCGACGCCGCGCTTGACCGCGGCGGCCATTGCGCGCTGCGTTCTCAGGTCCGGCACCAGGTAGGGCGTGGTAAGATAAATACTACGTTCGGCGCTCGCAAATGCCTCGCTGTACAGGCGCCGCAGCGGGTGCTTCCAGCGGCGCGGACGGTTGGTGACCAGCGCGGTATCGCGCATCGTGACCTCGCGCCGGCTTTGCCGCCGCCGATGTCGCCACAGCGCGTCAAAAATCTCGACCGCTTCCCTTACCAGCGGCCCCCGAACGGCGATATGCGTGTCGCGCCAGCGTTTCGCGCCGAACACGCGCATTGAGCATTGCCGATGCAGATTGAACCCGCCGACGAACGCCGTTTCCCGGTCGATTACCAGCAGCTTTCGATGATTGCGGCGGTTGTTGTAGCCGGGGCGCCACGAGACGCGGTGATACCAGCGCACCACGACGCCGTGGCGCTTGAGGAAGCGCGTCATCCGGCGCGAGCAGCGAAACAGCGAGCCGGCGGTGTCGATATGCACGTAGACCTTGCAGCCGCGGCCGGCCTGCGCGGCAAGTGCGTCCGCGAACCGGCGCCCGACTTCATCGTCGGCGAAGATATACACTTCCAGACGAATCGATTCGCGGGCGGCGCCAATCGCCTCGAGCATCGCGTCGTAGAGCGTGTCGCCCTCGGTGTAAAGCTCGAAATCGAAGGCCGCGCGTTCCGGCGGCCGGGCGGGCAGGTTTGACAGGCTTTCCATCAGCAGCTTCCGTGCACGGTTGAGTCCGTCGAGTTCGATACCACTATCATAGAGTCATGCGGTTTTTACTGTACAACATGCGCTACGGCACCGGCTCGGGCCTGACGTTCCACTGGCCGCTGCCGGGGGCCGGCTACATCAAGAACACGGGCGTGAACCTGCACCGCATCATCGACTTTGTCGGCAGCGTGCAGCCGGATATCGCCGGCCTGCTCGAGGTCGACACCGGCTCGCTGCGTTCGCGCTCGATCAACCAGGCCGAAGCGATTGCCAAGACCCTCGGCCAGGTGAGCTCATACCGGACCAAGTACGGGGTCAAGGGCTTTCCAAATCGGCTGCCGATCATGCGCAAGCAAGGCAATGCGTTCATTACCGGCAGCCACGTCAGCAACGAGCGCATCCATTACTTCGACGCCGGCATCAAGCGGCTGATTCTTGAGCTGGAACTCGACGACCTGTGTATTTTTCTCGTCCACCTGTCGCTGAAATACCGCCACCGGCATTATCAGCTCCGCTACCTGCACACATTGGTGCAGAAAACCACCAAGCCGCTGATCGTCGCCGGGGATTTCAACACGCTGTGGGGTGACTACGAAATCGAGTTGTTCATGGCGGCGACCGGTTTGAGCAGTGCGAACCGCCTCGGCGAGCCGTCATACCCCAGTCATGCGCCGCGCAAACAGCTCGACTTCATCCTGCACAGCAAGGACATTCGCGTCACCGACTTCCGCATACCGAAGGTACGCTATTCCGATCACCTGCCGCTGGTGTGCGATTTTGAAATCAAGGCCGCGGCGAGGCCTATTGGCATCCAGCGGGCGACCGGCACGGAGTTATGGACGGCATCCAACCGTTAATCGTTGCCGCCATCGGTTGCGGCCTGGCGTTGCTGGCCGCGATTACGCTGTGGTTTTCGCAGCGCCGGCGGATCGTGCGCCGGCTCATCGACGGCGGCAACGCCAAGGCCGTCAGCCCGATCGGTATTGAGGATATCTGGGAAACCTGGCGTGCCGGTACGCTGGTGCCCGCCGCTGCTTTCGTGGGCGAGCAGCCGCCGGCGGTGACGCTCGACGCCGCG
>DASSOO010000285.1:0-3267 GCA_035700455.1 Gammaproteobacteria bacterium | reverse complement strand
CATCATAGGCCTGCTTTGCGCAAGCCTCTACCAGCGTTTTCGGCCGGGCGACCGGCGCCGAATCCCGGCCGGTGCGCTCGGCAGGCTCGCGGCAATGGTGCACCAACTGGAAGTGCGGCCGCGGACGGAACTCGGTGCCGTGATGATCGAGGAAATCGTTGCGCAACTGAACTGCCGCGCCGCGGTTTTCTTTACTCGTCACGATGTCGAACTGCACGTGGAGGCAGTGCAGGGGCTCGACGAGGCGCAGGTTGACGCGATTGCCCGGCGGCTCGAAAACGATCCCGAGTTCCGCGCGCCGCTGCCGCAACTGCGCACCTTCCGCATCGGGGATGCAGGCGAGTATGCGGCCGTGACTGTCGGCTACGGACACCAGATCGGCATTACGGCGGTGGCGCCGGCCGCCGCCGCCGGCCCGTACGGCCGCAGCCTCATCGAAGCGGCATCGGGCCAGGTCCTGGCGCGGCTGGAAACCATTCGTCTCGGCGAAGAGCTGCGCCAGGCGGCGACGCTCGATGCCGTGACCCGCGTGCACAACCAGCGCTATTTTCTCGAACTGCTGGAACTGGAATTCAACCGCAGCCTGCGCTACCGGCGCGCGCTTGCGCTGTTGTTGTGCGGAATCGACGGCTTTGCCGATTTGCAGGAACAGGAAGGGCACGAGGTCGGCGACCGGATTTTGCGCCAGATCACCGGCGTGAGCCGCGACAGCCTGCGTTACTTTGATGTAATCGGCCGCTACGACGCCGACACACTGGCGGTGCTTTTGCCGGAAGCGAATCGCGATGCAGCCGTGAAAGTGGCGGAGCGCCTGCTGGCGGTGGTGACGCATTCCGGGGAGATGAGTGGCAAGCAGGCGGGACTCAGCATCGGCGTCGCCTGCGTCGATGACCCGAACGCCGACTTCATGGCACTACTTGAAGAGGCTCGCCACGCGATGAATGCGGCCCGTGCTGCCGGCGGTAACCGCGTCGCAGCCGGTCCATCTGCCGGGGAAGCGGCGCCGGGTCAAGCCTGACGCTGCCGGGCTCCCGGCGCTGAGCGGCTGAGAAAGGCCGTGACGGCATCGGCCGGCATCGGTTTGGCGAACAGGAATCCCTGCGCCGTAACGAAGCCCAAAGCCCGCAACTCATCCGCCTGCTCACGCGTTTCGACACCGCCGGCAGCCGGCTCGAGCCCGAGCCCGCTCGCAAGCCCCGCCAGGTGCCGAACCATCTCCGCATCGCGCCGATTATTCAGCATGCCGCGCACCAGCGAGCCGTCCACCTTGAACGAGTCGAAGGGAAAGCGGCGCAGGCTGGCGAGCGACGAATGACCTACGCCGAAGTCGTCGAGTTGCAGCCGGATTCCGAGTCCTTTCAAGCGTGTCAGGATTTGTTCGGCGATGTCCGCATCGGCGGCGAGGTCGGCACCGGCAAGTTCCAGTTGCAGGCATTCGCCGCGGATCTTCGCCACTTCGAGTGCGCGCGCGGCACGCTGCGGCAATACCCATTGCGAGTACTGCGGATTGATCAGGTTGAAACTGATGATGAGATTCTCGAAGGCCGGCGCAAGCGCCTGCCATTCGCGCAGCTGCAGGCAGGTGGTTTCCAGCGCACGCCAGCCGATCGGCAGGATCAGCCCGGTACTGACCGCGGCGTCAAGAAACTCCACCGGGGCGAGCACTCCGCGACGGGGATGGCGCCAGCGCAGCAGCGCCTCCAAACCTGTAACGCGCCCGGACGCCAGTTCGATCAGCGGCTGGTAATGCAACTCGAACTGGTCTTCGGCCGCTGCAACACGCAGTTCCGATTCAAGCGCCAGGCGGTCGGCAAGCGGCTGCGACATTTCCGGCTTGTAGGTCGCATACGCAGACCGGTCGCCGCTCCTGGCGGCGTACATGGCGACGTCCGCGTCGCGCATCAACTCTTCCGGCGTCTGGCAGTCGATATCTTCAATCGCGATGCCGATGCTGGCCGTCACCAGAATCCGGTAGCCGCCGATCTCGAATGGCTCACGAAACAGGTGGTGCAATCGGTCGGCGACCACGATGGCTTCTTCCCGGCTGCGGATGTCGCGCAGCAGCACCCAGAATTCGTCGCCGCCGTTGCGTGCGATACGGTCACGCGGTCGCAGCCCATCGTGCAGCCGCCTGGCGATCGCGGCGAGCAGCATATCGCCGTTGCGGTGGCCGTAGACGTCGTTAACGAGGCGGAAGCGGTCGATGTCGATAAACAGCACCGCAAGATTGTGTTCATGACGCGGGCTGCGTTCCCGCAGCGCCTGTGCAACTTCGCCGATGAACGCAGCGCGATCCGCGCCGGCCGCGAAGACTGCATTCGGGCTCGCGACCGGTGCCGGATTGGGCGGCGGCGCCGGCGGCGTGGTCCAACGCTCGATTTCGGTCGCCGCCCGGTGCGCAAGCGCCTGCAGCGCCGCAAGCAATTCGCGCGAGCGCGCGAGCGGGCGCCGCGAGGCAATCACCAGCACGCCGAGGGCCGTACCGTCGGATGCCGGAATACGCAGGCCCAGATAACCGCGAATGCGGTTGTGCGCGAGCCATGCATCATGCGGAAATTCCGCCGCGACCGCGTCGGCATAAAAAACCGTCTCGATGTTCTTCAGCAGTTCTGCCGGGGTTTGCCGTATGGGCCAGGGCTTTTCGCTGCCGATCCAGAATTCGGGTGCGCCGGCGACCAGCTTCAGGTGATCGCGACCCGGCATCGCATACACCGCTACGAAGGCCGTGTCGATATTCGGCAACGCAGTCAGATTGGCGGCGAGAGCATTAAAAAAATGTTGCCCGCTGAGCGCCGCCGTCGCGTTCAGCAGCGTCGTATAAGAAATGGACTTGCCGGATGCCGCCGCCATTGCTGCTGTGCCCGATCCTTTCACTGTCTTCGTGGTTATGTAACGTTGCAGGATATACCAGCAACGGCCACTGGGAAAACTGCCGGTCGCTGCGATCGGAGCTGGGAAAACAGGAGCGTTTTACAGCACGCCGTGCGTCCGGTAGGCTGAAAGTCTGCATACGCGCCATATTGATGCCGAAAGTCCTTCAAAAACAGACCCCAAACTATTGATTTAATTTCTGATTTTTTCAGTCTAGCGCAGCTCGTTCCTCGATATTCCCATCCACCGCGAAAGGATTTTTCATGTGCGGCATTGCAGGAGCAATTCGGTTTGACGGCATGAGCGCCGCCGCGGCGTCACTCGACCACATGATCGCGGCACTCGCATCACGCGGACCGGACGCCGACGGAATCGTTGCGCGCGGCGCGGTCGCCT
>DASSOO010000284.1:0-3950 GCA_035700455.1 Gammaproteobacteria bacterium | reverse complement strand
ACCAGATCGCGCACTGCCAGCAGGCGCGGCACGTAGGCGCGGGTTTCGCGTGGCAGGTCGAGGTGCCAGAAGTCGGTGGGTTTGCCGCGCCGTTCGTTTTTGCGGATGGCGTAGCGCACCGCGCCGCTGCCAGAGTTGTAGGCCGCGAGTGCGAGCAGCCAGTTGCCGTCGAATTTATTGTGCAGGTATTGCAGGTAGTCGAGCGCGGCGCGGGTCGAGGCGGCTACGTCGCGGCGACCGTCGTACCACCAGTTCTGGCGCAGGTCGAAGCGTTTGCCGGTAGACGGGATGAACTGCCACAGCCCGGCGGCGCGACCGCGCGAATAGGCGAACGGATCGTAGGCGCTTTCGACGATTGGCAGCAACGCGAAGTCGACCGGCATGTTGCGTGCCGCGAGCTGTTCGACGATGTAGTACAGGTACGGGCGGGCGCGGTCGGCGACGCGCTGCATGTAGGCTTCGTGGGTCGCGTACCAATGCAGTTCTCGCTCCACACGGGCGTTGTCGACATCCGGCAGGCTGAAGTGCGTGCGCAGCCGTTGCCATAAATCCTCCGGCGGAGGCGGCGGTGCGGCCGGTGCCTGTGTGACGACGGGCGGCGGCTGGGGGCCGGTATCCTGATCGAGCGCCTGCCAGTCTTCAGGCGGCTGCGCGGTCGCGGTGTCGGCTTCGGGGGGCGGCGGTTCGGGTTCGTTATCGGCTGCGGAACTGGCCGCGGGAGGTGGAGCGGGACGCGTGATCAGGCCGCAGCCGCCCAGCGCAAACAGTGCAGTCAGCACGACGATTCCGGTTGCGGCCCGTAATGGCGACAGTACTCGGGCCGTATCGACATTCATTCCATTTTCTCCCTTGGTCGTGAACCGGTTTCGTCTGTTTGCGCCACCGAACGGATCCGCGGTTCCGTTCGATCGCCCCGCCCGAGCCGCAAATGCAGCCCGGCGTCCGCGGCATGCGCCGCGCCGGCGCGTCCTTGTTCCGGTCAGGCCTTTGCGAGCGGCCTAATAGTTGTCTTTCCATTCGCGCAGCGCGGCAAATACCGCCACTGGCGAGGGCAGACTGTGCCCCGTCTTTCTTTCCGCGGCGCGCCGGACGCTGTTGCAATCGGCGCGCAGGAACGGATTGAATTCAAGTTCTTCGCCAATCGTCGACGGCAGCGTCGGCCGCCCCGCAGCGCGTTCTGCGTCAGCCCAGGCGCGCCGGCGCGCGATCGCCGGGTTGTTCGGTTCTACCTCGGCGGCAAAGCGCAGGTTGGCCTGCGTATATTCGTGGCCGCAATATACATGCGTCTCTGGCGGCAACGCGCGCAAGCGTTGGAGCGACGCCCACATCTGTTCGGCGGTCCCTTCGAACAACCGTCCGCAGCCGGCGCTGAACAGCGTATCGCCGGTGAACACGGCGCCGCCGCCGTAGTACGCCGCTTGTCCGCGCGTATGGCCAGGTACTGACAGCACCTCCAGCTCCCAGCCGAGCGCCGGAAGCGCGATCCGGTCGCCATCGTCCAGCGGCGCGGTCACCGCCTCAATGTTGTCGGCCGCCGGCCCATAGACCGGCACCTCGAAACGTGCCGTCAACGCGCCGATGCCGCGGGTATGATCCCAGTGATGGTGCGTCACCAGGATCGCGGCGAGCGTCAGGCCTTCGGCTTCGAGCCGGTCGAAGACCGGCCGCGCGTCGCCTGGGTCGATTACGGCGGCTTGCTTGCCGTCGCCTCTCAGCAACCAGACGTAGTTATCCCGCAACGCGGGTATTCCGCAGGTTGACAGCATCGCGTAATCTTACGGAATTACGCCTCTGGGTCAATTACGATGTCAGAGAATTCATTCCCTTAGGCGGCAATTTTCAGATAGAAGGCACGATAGATCGGCTAAACCGCCTGATGCAGCGCCAATTGCGCGCCCTTGATCTATCGCGACCGGCGTTAAACGGCGCGGCTGGTCGCCGCAACTGAAGCCAAGTATAGTGGCCCCCGATGCCGGGGATGGATGAGCGTGGACGCCGTACAAAATTCGTGGTTTGACGGCCCGGCGGGGCGGCGGGTGCTGGAGGCCGAGGTGCGGCTGCTGGAAGCCGCCTACGCGACCCTGTTCGGCTATTGGATTGTCCAGCTTGGCACCTGGGGCCGCGACCTCGAACTCCTCTCAGACAGCAAGATTCGCGGCCGCGCGCTGATTACTGAGGATGCCGGTGTGGGCGGCGTGGCCAGTGCCGCACACGCGCTGGCGCTTTCCAGCGACAGTATCGATGCGGTGCTGTTGCCGCATACATTGGAAACCTCGCCCGAACCGCACGCGGTGTTGCGCGAAACAGAGCGCGTGCTGGTGGGAGAGGGGCACGCGCTGATCTTCGGTTTCAGCCCGTGGAGCGCGTGGGGCGTGCGGCGCCGGTTCGCCGAGCCGGGCGACCGGCCGTGGCGCGGGCGCTACATCAGCGAGTATCGATTGACCGACTGGTTGCGGCTGCTGGGCTTCGAGACCGTGCGCACCGAACACTATCTTCACGGGCTGCCGTCGGAACACCCTGCCGTGTTGCGGCGCCTGGAATTCACGGCCGCCATCGGCCGCCGCTGCTGGCCCGGTTTCGCCGGCGGCTATTTCATCATCGCGCGCAAGCGGGTATCGGCGTTGACGCCACTCAAGCTGGCGCACCGGCGGCGCAAGAAGGCGCTCGTCGGCGGGCTGGTCAAACCGACAACTCACAGTCCGCCGTGTCACGGGTGACGATATATACCGACGGCGCCTGCCGCGGTAACCCCGGCCCGGGAGGGTGGGGTGCGTTGCTGAGCTCGCATGGGCGCGAAAAGGCGCTCTACGGAAGCGAACCGCTGACGACGAATAACCGCATGGAGCTCAAAGCCGCGATCGAGGCGCTGAAAGCGCTGAAGCGGTCGTGCGACGTCGCGCTGTACACCGACTCGCAGTACGTGCGCAACGGCATCACCGACTGGCTGCCGCGATGGAAGGCGCGCAACTGGAAGACTGCCGCGCGTACGCCGGTGAAGAATGAGGACCTGTGGCGCGAACTCGATGCGCTTGCCGCGCGCCATCATGTCGAATGGCACTGGGTCAAGGGTCACGCGGGTCATCCGGGCAACGAGCGCGCCGATCAGTTGGCGAACAAGGCGATCGATGAAATGCTGAAGAAACAGGTAATAGGTCATAGGTGATGGGTCATGGGTAAGCGTGGTATGTTCTCACGCCGTCTGGTCTTCCTAATCCACGACCTATAACCAATAACCTTTCGCCCATGCGCCAAATCGTCCTCGATACCGAAACCACCGGCCTCGACATCGCCGACGGCCATCGCATCATCGAAATTGGTGCGGTCGAAATCGTGAATCGACGCGTCAGCGGCCGCACGCTGCAGTTCTATCTCAATCCCGATCGCGACATCGATCAGGGTGCGCTCGACGTGCACGGCATCACGCTCGAATCGCTGCGCGACAAGCCGCGTTTTGCCGAGGTCGCAGAGGAGTTGCTTGCGTTCGTGCGCGACGGCGAACTCATTATTCACAACGCGCCGTTCGACATCGGTTTTCTGAATTACGAACTCGGCCTGCTCGGCCATGCCGTCAGCGATATCTCCGCGATCTGCGGTGTGCTCGACACGCTCGAGCTCGCACGCAAGCTGCATCCGGGGCAGAAGAACAATCTCGACGCCTTGTGCCGCCGCTACACGATCGACAACTCGCAGCGCCAGTATCATGGCGCGCTGCTCGACGCGGAAATTCTGGCCGACGTTTATCTCGCAATGACCGGCGGCCAGGCGAGCCTGTTGCTCGACGCCGCTACCGAGTCCGGCGCGGGCGTGGCGATGCAGCCGGTAACACGCCCGCAGGTCCCTCTGCGCGTGGTTCGCGCCACCGCCGCCGAGCTTGAGGCGCACGCGGCGCGGCTGGCGGCCATCGACGAAGCCAGCGGCGGGCAGTGTATCTGGAAACCGGCTCAATGATG
>DASSOO010000283.1:0-2810 GCA_035700455.1 Gammaproteobacteria bacterium | reverse complement strand
TCTTGGTCGATCCGGCCACCAGCGAAGTGGTTGCGGAGCTGGAATAAGCGTAGCTGCACGCCATCCTGTCGCGAACGGCCCGGCCGAGTGCCGGGCTGTTCTGCGTTTTGATGCGCGGAAAAGGGCCGCTCCATACGGGTGTATTCTCAGCACGGCCACGCTGGATTTTCGTTCGTCCGCGCGTCATAATATACTTCGCGAGGAGCCGTCTCATGACGATGATCAATTACGACGCGCCGTCCGAGCTTTTTCCGAGCCGCAGCCGCAAATCGCGCCGTCCCATCGGTTACAAGCGCTTTCCCACCGCAGCGGAAGCCATTCGCTTCGCGATCGAAGAATTGCCGCCCGAGTTGCTGCTTGGCGCGTATCTTGAAGTCGAGGAGCAGCGTTTCGACGGCAACGGCATCCGCCAGCTCTACGACAGCGCCGACTACCCGCTCCCGCGCAAGCCCGGCAAGACTGCCAACTGATCGGACCATTTCGTCGCCCAGGCCGGCGCGCTGCGCCGGCCCGACGGTACGAGATCGCCTCAGCTCGCCGAACGCCGGCCCTTTGCGGGCGGCTCGTTCGGGCTGTTCTGCCACTGCTTGAGGCTGTCGCCGATCACCCGCATCGCCGTCATGGCGGCATGGCTCAGGCTGGCGTAGCCGGCGATCTCGCGGTTCACGCGCTCGCCTTCCTTGCGCAACATCTCGCGCACGCTTTGCAGCTCGACGATGACGCGGTCGATTTCCTCCATCGACGCGCCGGATACGCGGCGGATCAGCGAATTCAAATTGTCCGCCGTTGCATCCTGCGGCGGTTCCACTGTAGCGTTCTGGCGCTGGCGCAGCATGGTGATGTCGCGGCGCACGAATTCACGGATTTCGCCTTCGAAAGCGATCGCAGCGGCCTGGTCGATCTCACCCAGCTTTTCCGGAATGCGCCGCTCCGGTGCGAATTTTTCGGGGCCGGTCTTCTCGGGGGTGCTGTGGTCCAGCGGGAGCCGTTCGGATTTGTTGGCAGTCATGCTCAACTCCTACACAAGGCGCATACCGCTGCGCCGACGCCCCCCCGATGCGGGCGATTGCCGCACGCGAGTTGGGCAGAGATGGGGCGGCGGCAAGGCGGCGTCGGAGCGCGTTACCACTGGATCTTGAAGGCCGCCGTGATGCTTTTGTTCGCCGTCGGCTCACCGGGATCGGTGACGGCGGTGGTTACATGCAGCGGCCCGAACAACTGCTGCTGGGCGCTCAGCGTATGGTGTGTCGTGGGATCGTTGCTTGCCGAGATGCTTGACGCGGCGAGCGTGGTGCCCGTCGGCTTGTAATTGACCGAGAGCGAGCGCTCGTTCCCGAAGACCGGTGCGGCATCGAGGACAGGCGGCGCGGCCGGTGCCGGTGCAGCCATCAGCGGCAGGCCGGCGGCGGCCGACGGATCGGCGGCGGTCGTGCCGTAGTTCTGCGTTGCGGACAGCCTGTCCTGCATCGTCACCGAGAGCGAGTCGCCGATCGGAATCGCGTGTTTGAGGGTCGTGCCGACCTGATCCTGCGCGTTCGCCGAGGACGCACGCATGTCGACCGAGGCCAGATTCGGCAGGCCAACCGAGGCCCAGGCGGACGCCGAGCCTTGACTGTCGACCGTACCCGGAAGGGGTGCGTCCGGCTGCACGGTGTTGGGCGGCTGCGCAGCCGTATTGAGATCGACGCCGACATTGGCTTCCACCTCGCCGGTGCCGAGCGGCTGCTTCACCGCCACGCTGCGCGAGCCGTCCGCGTTTTCGCTCCCCTGAACGCTAAGCGGCTGCGGCTGCGCAAGGCTCGGTCGCCGTGGCGCGCGCGCCGACAGCGTGTCGGAGGACGGCGCGGCATCGAAGGTCAGCGCGCGGCTGAGCAGTGCGCTTTCCTCCGGCGTCAGCGGCTGTTGCGCGCTCGCATCCGCATCGCCCGCCGGCGCGGTGACGATGATGTCGCCCGCCTGCGCCGGCGCTGCGGCCAGTACGCAAGCCGCTGCCAGCATCGCGCTCGTGAAACGTAGGCGGACGCGCGCCCGCCGGTCGAACAAATCCCCCATTACAGTCCCGTTCCGATCCGTTTCTTGCAGTGGCGCACTGTCGGCACCAACCGGTTAAGCATTGGTTGCGCAACTCGCACGGAACTTTGGCATTGGTATGATGTGTATGCGCAAATTTTGCGTACGGCGGTCGATGCAACCGCCATCGGCCCCGCGCGTTTCCTGCGCAAACGACCGTGGAGGCTGTGATGCCTATCGTGCCTGTCATTTTCATGTCGGCGCAGCTCATTCTGGTCGCGCAGGAGGTGCCGCAACTCGATGTGGCGCCCACCTGCCGCGCGGCGGCTTCGGTCGCCGTGGGCGAGCGCCGCGACATGCAGGTCTGCCTGCGTGAGGAACATCAAGCGCGCGACAAGCTGAAAGACGGATGGGACTCGTTTGCCGAGAGCGAGCGCGCACGCTGCGTCCGTCTCGCGCGCACCGGCGGTCCGGCGAGCTACGTCGAACTGCTGACCTGCCTGCAGATGGCCAAGGCCGCCGAGAGCATTCCAAACGATGGCGCCCTCAACGGCCGGCTCGGACGCTAGCGGCGCGTCTTTATGTTTTCTTGACCGGCGCGGCAGCGTATGGCCCGGAATGCGTCCCCTGCTGCGCCAGCTTGTAGGCCGACAACTGCTTGGGCCGGTTCTTGTCGGCCTTCGGCTTTTTCTTTTCCTTCGATGTTCGCATCTGACCCTTGGCCATGATGACCTCCTTTATGGGCCGGAAGAGTCACATGGTAGCGGCGCGCCGCGCGCCGGCAAGGGGAGGGACTCAAG
>DASSOO010000282.1:0-5403 GCA_035700455.1 Gammaproteobacteria bacterium | reverse complement strand
ATCGCGAGGATGATGAGCAACTGCCAGATACTGATACCGTCGAACATAATCTCTCCGGACCGCGCCGCCAATGGCGCGGTCATGCATTGCTTATTGTACTCCGGGAAGGCCGGCCGTCCGAAACCGCAGCCGCCGATTTATGCTTTTTTTGTCAGGTGGCCAGCGAATCCGCCAGCTTCTGCGCCTCGGCAAGTTCCAGGCGGCCCTCGTAAAGCGCGCGGCCGACCACGGCGCCCATGACACCGTCGGCGGCGAGCGCGCACAGGTCGCGCACATCGGTCAGGCTCGCAAGGCCGCCACAGACAATCACCGGTACCGCGATCTCGCGCGCGACCGCCGCCGTCGCCGCGGCGTCGACGCCGCTCAAGCGGCCATTGCGCTCGATGTCGGTCAGCACGATTGCCTCCACTCCGTCGCGCTCGAAGTGCCTGGCAACTTCGACGGCGTCGTGGTTGGCCAGTTTGGACCAGCCGTCCGCCGCAACCTTGCCGGAGCGAACGTTGAGGCCGACAAGTACGTGACCGCCGAACTCGATGCACAGGTCGCGTACGAAGTGCGGCGTGTTGATCGCCTTGGTGCCAATGACAACGTAGTCGGCTCCGGCACCGATATAAGCTTCGGCGGTGTCCTCGTCGCGAATGCCACCGTCAACCTGCACGATCAACTCGGGGTGCGCGGCAGTGACAGCCTGCAGCAAATCGCCGTTGACGAGGCCGCTGCCGTTCATGCCGTCGTGATCGACGATATGCACGCGCCGCGCACCGGCTTCCACCCAGCGCGCGACGACCGCGGCCGGATCCGCCGACACCACGGCCGCTTTGCCTTCACCTCCCTGGCCGAAACAAACACATTGGCCATCCTTGAGATCGATAGCCGGGATCAGCAACATGTCAGTGGTCTTTCAAGGGTGATGAATAAATGACCGCGGCGTGGAAGGAAACTCCACGCGGGTAAAGCCTGAAACGTTCCGGCGGGACATGCTGCCCGGGGCTGCGCGAATTCATCGCTGTCGGTATATAAAGTCCAGTGCCCATAGCATAACCACAAACGGCGCAGCGAACAAAACCGTCAGATCGGCGGCACCACCCGCAGCCAGAACGTCACCGGACCGTCGTTGACGAGGCGCACCGCCATATCGGCGCGGAACCGTCCGGTTTTGACCGCGCGCCAGCGCTCCGCGGCGGCTGCAACGAGCGCGTCGAACAGGTCCGTAGCCTCCTCCGGCGGTGCCGCCGATCCGAAGCTCGGGCGGCGCCCCTTCGCGGTATCGGCCGCAAGCGTGAACTGGGGTACCAGCAGCACTTCGCCGCCGATTTGCGTGACGTCAAGGTTCATCCTGCCATCGTTGTCTGGGAACACGCGGTAGCCGAGAAGGCGCTCAGCGAGCCGGGCGGCACCGGCTGCGTCGTCGCCGCGCTCGACGCCGACCAGCACCAGCAGGCCGCGGCCGATCGCGGCGATGTCTGCGCCGCCGACGCTGACTGCGGCCTCGCTGACGCGCTGCAACAAACCAATCATCGGCAACCTGCTTTATCCGAGCCGGTCGGCGAGCGCGTCAGTCGCTTCTATGAGCGCCGACAGCGTGCGCGGCTGGGAACTGGCGTGGCCCGAGTCGGCGGCGAACTGAAACGCCGCCTGCGGCCAGGCGCGATGCAACTGCCAGGCGCCGTCGGCCGGACAGACCATGTCGTAGCGGCCCTGTATGATCGTGCCGGGAATGTCGGCCAGCCGGTGCGCGTTCTTCAGCAATTGATCGGGTTCGAGAAACGCGTCGTTGACGAAGTAGTGGCACTCGATGCGCGATACCGCAAGCGCGATGTCGGGACTGGTGAAAAAGTCGATCAGTTCGGCGTCGGGGAGCAGCGTCGAGCAACGCCCTTCCCACAGCGACCACGCCCTGGCGGCGCGACGCTGCTCGTCGATATCGGCGCCGGTGAGCCGGCGGTAATAGGCATGCATCAGTTCGCCGCGCTCAGCTTCCGGGATCAGCGCCTCGAATTCCTCGAAGTAGTCCGGAAACACATAGCTCGCGCCGGACTGGTAGAACCATTCGAGGTCTTTGCGCCGGCACAGGAAAATGCCGCGAACGATCAGCCCGAGCACGCGATCAGGGTGCGTCTGCGCATAAGCGAGTGCGAGCGTCGAGCCCCACGAGCCGCCGAACACGGCCCAGCGGTCAATGCCGAGCTCTTCCCGAATGATCTCAATGTCCGCGACCAGCGCCCGGGTATTGTTGTCAGTGAGTTCCGCGTGCGGCTTCGAGCGGCCGGCGCCACGCTGGTCGAACAGCACGATCCGGTAGCGGGCGGGATCGAAGAAACGGCGGTTCTTCGCTTCGCAACCGCCGCCCGGGCCGCCATGCAGAAACACGATCGGAACGCCCGCGGGATTGCCGCACTGCTCTACATAAAGGTTATGCAGGTCGCTGACCTGAATGCGCCGCGTGTCATAAGGCTCAATCGCCGGGTAGAAGTCGCGCATGGGGAAAACCTTGATGCGGATTTGCCACAGCTTAACCCGCACCGGCTCTGCACGCCACGCCGCCCAGAGCATGCTTTGTCGATGACGCATAACGCGACGGGTACGGATGTATCGCCTCGATCGCGCATCGCGGCCCATCCGCCACCTAAGGGATGGTAGGATAAAGCCGTAGCAACATTCACCCGATGATGGCCGAGCAATCCGCAAACCCGGGCTTCTTCAAGCGCCTGCGTCAGACGCTCAATCGCGGTACCGACTGGCTGAGCTTCGATTTCGCACGCCTCGCGCCGAACCGGGGACGCATCGAAGAAGCGGTGCTCGAAGAACTGGAAACGCAATTGCTGCTCGCGGATGTCGGCGTCGACGCCAGCCGCGAAATCGTCGACACGCTCGCCGCCGACGCGAAGCGCGGCAAACTCACCGACGCCAACAACGTGCGCGCGAGCCTCGTCGACAGCCTGACGAAGCTGCTGGCACCGGTCGAAGCGCCGCTTGAACCGGACCCGGCGCGGGCGCCATTCGTGATCCTCGTCGCCGGCATCAACGGCACCGGCAAAACCACCACCGTCGGCAAACTCGCCTGGCGCTTCAAGAACCAGGGTCTCAGGGTGATGACCGCCGCCGCGGACACGTTTCGCGCGGCCGCGATCGACCAGTTGGTCGCCTGGGGCGAGCGCGCCGACGTGCCGGTCATCGCGCAGAAGCCGGGCGCCGACCCCGCCGCGGTCGCTTTCGACGCGCTGACGGCGGCCAAGGCGCGCAGCATTGACGTACTATTGATCGACACCGCCGGGCGTCTGCACACACAGGCGGGGCTGATGGATGAACTGAAGAAAATCCACCGCGTCATCGGCAAGGCGGATGCAAGCGCGCCGCACGAAGTGCTGCTGGTGCTCGACGCCGGCACCGGCCAGAACGCGCTCGCGCAGGCCGCGCAGTTCAACGACGCCGTCAACGTTACCGGCCTCGCCATCACCAAGCTCGACGGCACCGCAAAGGGCGGCGTGCTGCTGGCGATCGCGAAGCGCTTCGGCATTCCGATCCGCTACGTCGGCGTCGGGGAACGCGCGCAGGACCTGGACGTCTTCAACGCGCGCGATTTCGCCACCGCGATGCTGGCCATCGACGATAGCCGGGCTGCATGAGACTCAATTTGAAAATCGGAACTGCTGAGGCTCAGACAAGGCGCGGTGCCACCGAAGAGCAGGGTTGGCAAAGGAACCTGCCCCAAGACGCCGCAACCCGGAATCGGACCAGCAGATGCGATTTTGACTGATGATCAGGTTCGACCATGTGAGTAAGCGCTACCCCGGCGGCCGCGACGCGCTGAGCGAGTTGAGCTTTGATATCGACGCCGGCGAAATGGCGTTTCTCACCGGCCATTCCGGCGCCGGTAAAAGCACCCTGCTCAAGCTCGTCGCGCTGATCGAGCGCCCGAGCCGCGGCCAGGTGCTGATCAACGGCCAGAATCTCGGCAAGCTCAAACGCCGCCACATACCGCATTACCGCCGTCGGATCGGCATCATCTTTCAGGACCACAAGCTGCTTGCCGACCGCACCGTGTTCGACAACGTCGCGCTGCCGCTGGTGATCCAGGGTCTTGGACTGGCCGAGATCGGCCGGCGGGTGCGCGCCGCGCTCGACCAGGTGGGCCTGCTCGGCAAGGAAAAGCTGTACCCGCCGACCCTGTCGAGCGGCGAGCAGCAGCGCGTCGGTATCGCCCGGGCCGTCATCAACCGGCCGCCGGTCCTGATCGCCGACGAGCCCACCGGCAATCTCGATCCGGAACTGTCACGCGACATCATGGATCTGTTTCTGCGCTTCAACCAGGTCGGCGTCACCGTGCTGGTCGCAAGCCACGACCACGCGTTGATCGCCGGTTTCGGCAAGCGTGTCTTGAGCCTCGCCGACGGCCGCCTCACCGCTCCCACTCTGCATACGGCTGCGCATGTACCGGCCTGAACCCCTGTCCGAGGCCGCGCCGCCGCGCCGCCGCGGTGCCAAGCTGCGGCGCGATACGCCGAAGAGCGGCGTGCGCGGCTACTGCGTGCGCCACGCACAAGTGCTGGTCGCGACGCTTGGCCGTACCTGGCGTGCACCAGGCGCCAGCCTGCTGACAGTCGCCGTGATCGGCATCGCGCTGGCGCTGCCGGCCGGCATGAGCGTGCTGGTCGACAACGTCCGCGCGCTGTCCGGCGCCTGGGATGGGGCCGCACGCATCTCGGTGTTTCTCAAGCAGGACGTCGACGACGCGGGTGCGCAAAAGCTCGCCGCCGCGGTCGGGCGCGAACCGGGCGTCGCTTCGGTAAAGCTGATTACCGCCGGCGAGGCGTTGGCCGAATTTCGTCGCCGCTCCGGCTTCGGTGCGGCACTCGACGCGCTCGACCGAAACCCGCTGCCTGCAGTGCTGGTGGTGACGCCGCTGTCGGCGGCCGACGTCGGGGCCGCAACCCAGCTCGCGCGGACCCTGCAGAAGCAGCCGGGGGTCGACAACGTCGAGCTCGACCGCGCCTGGCTCGAACGGCTGCATGCGCTGATGACGATCGCCGAGCGCCTGATCCTGGTCATCGCGGCGCTGTTCGCGCTCGGGGTCATCATCATCATCGGTAACACGATCCGGCTCGATATCCAGAATCGCCGCGCCGAAATCGAGGTCAGCAAGCTGATCGGTGCAACCGATGCCTTCATTCGCCGCCCGTTCCTGTATACAGGCCTGTGGTACGGCGTCGGCGGCGGTATTGCGGCCTGGCTGCTGGTCTCCGCCGCCCTCTGGCTGCTGCACGACCCGGTGCGCTATCTCGCCGGCCTCTACGGCAGCGGTTTTGCGCTGCACGGCCTCGACACCGGCGGCGTCCTCACCCTTCTTGCGGCTGGCGCTGCTCTCGGCTGGGCTGGCTCCTGGCTCGCCGTCAGTCGCCATCT
>DASSOO010000281.1:0-4520 GCA_035700455.1 Gammaproteobacteria bacterium | reverse complement strand
GCACCGCGCGTCGACGATGTGGGTGCCGGGGCAGGGCATGGCGATTGCCGGTGCCGCGTTGATCCTCGGCGGTGCAGTCGGTAAGTCGGCGCAGTTCCCGCTACAGGTGTGGCTGCCGGACGCGATGGCCGGCCCGACGCCGGTCAGCGCATTGATCCATGCGGCAACGATGGTGACGGCCGGTGTCTATATCATCGCGCGTACGCACGTGCTGTTCGCGCTCGCGCCGCCCGTGCAGTTGCTGGTCGCGATCATCGGCGGCGTGACGCTGCTGATCGCCGGCGTCAGCGCGCTTGGCCAGAACGATATCAAGCGTATCCTCGCGTATTCGACCATCAGCCAGATCGGCTACATGTTCCTTGCGCTCGGCGTCGGCGCGTGGTCCGCGGCGATCTTTCACCTGATGACGCATGCATTCTTCAAGGCATTGTTGTTCCTCGCCGCCGGCGTCGTGATTCACGCACTGGCCGAGGAGCACAACATTTTCAAAATGGGCGGCCTGCGGCGCAACCTCAAGATCGCATTCTGGCCGTTTTTGATCGGCAGCGCCTCGCTGACCGCACTGCCGCTGATCACCGCGGGCTACTACAGCAAGGATCTGATTCTGACCAATGCATGGTCGTCGGCGCACGGCGCCTGGTGGCTGTGGGCGATGGGCATCGTCGGTGCGGGGCTCACCGGTATCTATATTTTTCGCGCCGTATTCATCGCATTCTTCGGCGTGGCGAAGACGCCGGTAACGCACCGGCCGCGCTGGCGCATCGCGATTCCGCTCGTCGTGCTGTCGTTCCTGTCGATCGCCGGCGGCTTTGTCGAGATTCCGCCGCACCTTGGCGACATCGCCGCGTTCACGACGTTCATGGCGAGCGCGCTGCCGCTGCAGTCGCAGTCGCTGAGCTCGTTCACGCTCGCTTGGCTGCAAATCGCCGCCGGTCTTGTCGCGATCGGCAGCATCGCGATGGCGGCGTTCCTGTTCGCGCGCCGCGCACCGGTCTTCAACTTCCTCGCGGGTCTGCCGCCGGGGAGGGCGATCAGGCGCTTCTTTGCGTCCGGCTGCGGCTTCGACTGGGTTTATTTTCGTACGCTGAAACAGCCGTATATCCGGCTTGCGGAATTGAACCGCAACGACATTGTCGACAGCGTTTACGACAGCATCGCGGCCCTGACGCGCGGTTTTCATTACACCGTCAGCTTGACGCAGACCGGGCGGCTGCGCTGGTACGCGGCCGGACTCGCGGCTGGGGCGGTGGCATTTATCGCCCTGGCGGTGTGGAGATGAAAAAGAAGCGGTTAGTGATTAGTGGTCAGTGGTCAGTGGTGAAAGAAGGCAAGATTAGATGCTGCTAGCGTGGCTACTCATCGCCCCGGCCGCCGGCGGCTTGCTGGCGTGGGCGGCTGCGCCGTTCGGGAAGGCGTGGGCGCGGTGGATTTCGCTGGCGGCGATGCTGGCGGATCTGGCGGTCGGGATCCTGCTGTGGGTCGGTGCCGGCGCGCCGGTTCATATCGGGCCGCAAGGCGGCTGGCTGATGCAACTGCATCTGCTGTGGATTCCCTCGCTTGGCATCAGCTTTCACCTCGCACTCGATGGGCTGAGCCTGTTGATGGTGTTGCTGACGGCAGTGCTTGGCGTCGCCTCGGTGCTGATTTCGTGGCGGAGCGTCGACGAGCGCGTCGGCTTTTTCCATTTCAACCTCTTGTGGAGCATCGCCGGTGCGCTCGGTGTGTTCCTTGCGCTGGATCTGTTCCTGTTCTTCTTTTTCTGGGAACTGATGCTGGTCCCGATGTATTTCCTGATTGCGATCTGGGGTCACGAAGACCGCGTCTACGCATCGATCAAGTTTTTCATTTTTACGCAGGCGAGCGGCCTGCTGATGCTGGTGTCGATTCTGGCGCTGGTGTTCGTCCACCACGGCGCGACCGGCATCTATACGTTCGACTATTTTCGGTTGCTTGGCACGCCGATGAGTTGGTGGACTTCGATCTGGCTGATGCTCGGCTTCTTCGTCGCCTTTGCCGTCAAGCTGCCGGCGTTCCCGTTCCACGTGTGGCTGCCGGATGCGCATACCGAGGCACCGACCGCCGGCAGCGTGATCCTCGCCGGCGTGTTGCTGAAGACCGGTGCCTACGGCCTCATCCGTTTCGTCGGGCCGTTGTTCCCGGACGCCGCGCACTGGTTCAGCTTCATCGCGATGTTGATCGGCGCCATCGGTATTGTCTACGGTGCGTTCCTTGCGTTTGCACAAACGGACTTCAAGCGCCTGGTCGCCTACAGCAGCATCAGCCACCTTGGCTTCGTCATGCTCGGCGTATTCGCGTTCAACGCTATCGCGCTGCAGGGTGCGGAGATGCAGATGGTCGCGCACGGTATCAGCACCGGCGCGCTGTTCATGCTCGTTGGCGTATTACAGGAACGCCTGCATACGCGCGATATGCGCGACATGGGTGGCCTTTGGCAGGCGGTGCCGCGCATCGGCGCGATCACGCTGTTCTTCGCGCTGGCTTCGCTGGGCCTGCCGGGACTGGGTAACTTCGTCGGCGAATTCCTGGTGCTGCTCGGCTCTTGGCGCGCCAACCTGGCATTGACGGTAGTGGGTTCGTGCGGGTTTGTAGTCTCGGTCATTTATTCACTGGCGATCATGAAGCGCGTTTTCTTTGGCTCGCGCGCGGTATCCGGCAGCGTGGCCGTGATGGCCGACATGGGCATACGCGAACTGACGATCATGGCGCCGCTGATCGTCATTCTGGTGCTGCTCGGCTTCTATCCGCAGCCGCTGTTCGACATCGTCCAGCCGTGGATCGCAGGATTTTTCTGAGATGAACCTCGCCGACCTTTACGCGATTCTGCCGTTCGACGTGATGACTGCCGGTACCGTCATCGTCCTGCTGGTAATTGCGTTTCATCGCAATCACGCGCTCACCCTCTCGCTGACTTTGCTGACGATCGTAGTCTCGTTTTACTGGTTGATCCCGACCGGCGACCTGCTGCCGCGCCAGGTGACCGTGCTCTTCCGGCTTGATGCCTACGCCTGGTATTACATCGGCCTGCTGCTGGTGACCGCTGCCGGAACGGCGCTGTTGGGCTATGCATATTTCACGCGCCGCGAGGGACTCAACGAAGAGTTCTACGTGCTGCTGCTGATCGCGACGCTGGGCGGCATGGTGCTGGTTGTCGCCGATCATTTTGCATCGCTGTTCCTGGGCCTGGAACTGCTGAGCGTGTCGCTGTTCGCGATGGTCGGCTACGCAATGCACCAGCGCGGGCCGCTGGAGGCGTCAATCAAGTATCTCGTGCTGGCGGGGCTCGCCTCCGGGCTGCTGCTGTTCGGTCTCGCGCTCGTCTACGTGTCGCTCGGCACGATGCGGTTTCAATTCATCGGCGCGGCGATTGCCGGCCGCCACGCGCTGGCGAATCCTTACCTGTTGATCGGCTTCGCGCTCGTCGTTGCCGGGTTGGGGTTCAAGCTGTCGCTGGTGCCGTTTCACCTGTGGACGCCGGATGTCTACCAGGGGGCGCCGGCGCCGGTCACGGCGTTTATCGCGACGGTGTCGAAGACCGCGGTGTTCGCGTTGCTGCTGCGCCTGTGGATCGAAACCGGCGCATTTCGCTACCCGACCGTCGACCTGGTGCTGGTCATCATCGCGATGCTGTCGATGCTTGCCGGCAACCTCGCCGCGCTGCTGCAGCGCGACGTCAAGCGCATTCTCGCGTACTCGTCGATCGCGCACCTCGGCTACCTGCTGGTGCCGTTTCTCGCCGGCGGCAGCCAGGCGATCGAGGCGGTGAATTATTACCTGGCCGCCTACGTGCTCACTTCGCTTGCCGCCTTCGGTGTCGTCAGCGTCGTTTCCTCGTCGGCCGACGGCGACGATGTCGGCGACATCAACGATTACCGGGGCCTGTTCTGGCGCCGCCCGTGGCTCGCCGGCATGTTTACGCTGTCGCTGCTGTCGCTGGCCGGCATTCCGTTTACAGCCGGCTTCATCGCCAAGTTCTACGCGCTCCTCGGCGGCGTCCACGTGGCGAACTGGTGGCTGGTGTTCACGCTGGTTACCGGCAGCGCGATCGGCCTGTTCTATTATCTGCGCATCATCGTTGCGCTTTACGCGATGTCGAAGGAAGAAGCTCCGGTCACCCGGCTGCAAACGGGTGCTCTCTACGCCGGTGCGATCGCGTTAGGCGTGTTTACGCTCGCGCTGGTAATCGTCGGCATCTATCCGGATCCGCTGATCTATTTCATTCAACACGCCACCACGCTGATCTGAACCATGACCGAACAAGATTTCCCCCCGCAAATGGCCCATCTCCCGCCCGAAGTGCGCGAGCGTGCTCTGAAACTGCTCCAAGACCTCGTCGAGGAAGGCTACCCGGAAGTACAGGCTATTCAGCTCGCGATCCGCCGCGTCGCCGCCAACCAAGAAGCCGAAATGTCAGGCCGCGTAGCCGACACCGAAGCGGAAAAGTACATCACACCGCACGAAGAGGGCTGGGCCGTCGTTTCCCCAACCGGCGAGCACCAGAC
>DASSOO010000280.1:0-8766 GCA_035700455.1 Gammaproteobacteria bacterium | reverse complement strand
CGGACGGGGCCGTGGCAGCGTGAGTGCCCTGTATGATGACTGTGCGGAGCGCGCCCATGCCCGAAGCATGGCGTCACGACTTTTCGGCAGGGTAACGGAGATTTTGCTACGATCACATCGCTGATGTTATCGTAGCAGCCTCATTGAAGCGGGGAACGCCATGAGTTTCACCACGAAGGAAGATGCCTATCTACGCCGCCACTACGGCCGCCACGGGGCCGAATGGTGCGCTGAACGGCTGCCCGGCCACAGTATGGCGAGCATTTACCGCCGCGCCTCGACATTGGGATTGACGCAGTCCACGCCACGATCCTTCTGGGAACCGAAGGAAATCCGCACCCTCGAGCGTTTTTACCCGGATGGCGGGGCAATAGCCTGTTTAGGCAAGCTCGACCGCAGCCACAAAGCGGTCAAGTTGAAGGCGACGCGGCTGGGAATACGCTACGCGGGATAGCGAATGTCAGAGATTGCGAATTAAGCACGATAGTGTGTCGCAAATTGCGTTTTAGACGCGATAAAGACGTTTTTTATGACTTCTTGCCGATTTGCGACATCTCCTTATCCAGCCAATCAGCGAAATCCGGATCGACGTCCGCCGGCCGCTCGGATACGACGCTCCAGCCGCCGCGGCAGTTCGGATGCTGCGTGCCGGCAGCCGGCCACCACATTTCTTCCGGCGTGCGCTCCACCAGTTCATCACCGACCCGCTTGCGCGGGCTGGCGCTCCGGTCGACATTCGTCTTGCCGACCCAGATGTCCTTCCACGCTTCCTTGTCCGGATCGGCCGGATCCACGACCGTGAACACCATGCCGTCGATTTTTCGGCAGAACGCGCAGGCGCCGGCGTAGGCCTCGAAGCGCTTCACGCGGGTACCGGGCGCCAGCGAGGCAATGAACCCCTCGTTCGAGTCGCGCGCGACTTCGGTCACGGCCACCCGGCGCCAGTCGCGGTTCAGCACCGAGAATTCATCCGAGAGCTTCGATTGCAGCGCCCACATGGACGCCGCCGGGTCGTTCAGCAGCCGACCCTGCTCGTGCGTCAGGATAATGTGGTTGATACGCGCCCGGGTCCGGTCGCCGATGTCGACAATCAGTTGCGCGGCGCGGGCGCGGGCGAAATCCAGCACCGCCTGCTCGCGGTCGGTGAAGGTGAATGGCATCGCCGCGGATTGAAACGCGGGCAGGTCATGCGTCACGGCTTGCACCTGCTCCGGCGACGCCGCCGGCGGCATGGCCGCTTCAATCTTGCCCAGAATCTGCGCCCGCAGCGCCAGGTATTCCGCCTCGGAGCGAATCACATCGTCCGGCAGGTAGCGGTTGACGATCCAGTCGACCGCCATCATCCAGTCGTCGATGGTGTACCGCTCCGGCGGCTTGGCTTCCAGCCGCCGACGGATTTCGGCCATTTCGTCTGCGGTGAACCGCGTCCAGCCGAGCGCCTTTTGGAGCGTACCCGTCTTGCCGAATACGTCTTCCGGCTTGCCGGCCAGCAGGCTGGCTATCGCCGACTGGATGCGCGAGAGAATCGCGAGCCCGCGGCGCGTGACGTCCTCCAGATGCTCGCGAAGGTAGGGGTTATGATGCTCGATCCACAGCGCCGAATCGTTCGGCGGGTCGGCGAGCGCCTTGTACATCGAATCCAGCACATGATCGGTACAGGCGCAGGTGAGCCGGCCGACGTCGAGCAGCAGCGGGCGGTTAGTCATGCGACAGGAAAAGCGTCAGCTGTTCGCCGCGGTCAGGGCCATCGACGGTATCCAGCCATTCTTCGGCAACGGGTTCGGATTTGCGCAGGCGCGCGAACGGCGCCCGTAAGAGAATCAGGGCCTTCTTTAGCGGCCCTTGTCCTTTTTGCGTCCCGGCATCTTCGCCAGATACTCCGGAACCTCGATTCCGGTTTTTCGCGTCAGCTCGTCCGCCCGAAAGTCGTCGGCGTCCAACTTCTCCGCGTTCTCCTGAATCCACGGATCGATCTGATCGTTCGTCTTGTCCATGGGTTTCTCCATGACTGCATATTAACACAGGCTCGTCGCCCTCGGCGACATTGTTGTCACGGAACGACCAGGCGTCGGCGAGCTTGCGCACGGCGTCAAACGTCGCCTCATTCGTGGTATTACCGAGCACCACCGGTACCGGCACATAGCGCCCGGATTTGCCGATAAACCGGCCGACCGCGCGCTTGGCCGCTTCCTGTCGCGGCAGAAACATGTAGTGCGCCTCGATCCGGTAGCCCTCCGCCTTCAGTGCCTCGACGGACTGCACGGCGGTCTTTTCGGTCTTGAGCGTCTTGTCGAGCACGATGTTGAGGCCTTGGCGCTGGCACTCCTGCAGCATCGCGTCGATCAATTCCGAACTCTCTTCGTGCAGCTGGAAAGCGTTCCAGCCCTCGTACTCCGGCAATTCTTCCTTGACCGCATCGGGGTCCAGCACGATCGCCTTGTTCGGATCGTACACCTTGTTCTTGAACCAGCCTTTGCCGGAACCGCCGCGGCCGCCCAGGATAAACGCCGTCGGCGGCTCGCCTTCGGCCGGCCGCGCCGCCTCGACCTGCTCAGGACTCATGAACTTGGCAAAAACTTCGGCATGCTTCTCGCGGCGCTTGTCGGTATATTCGCCATTCGGCTTGAACAGCTCGACCGTCTCTTCGATCTGCTTCAGCCGCTCGACCGCGTTGTTGATGCGCTCGGTCACCTCGTCCGGGAAGATGCCGAGAATGTCCGCCTTGGTGACCTGGGCATCATTCTGGCGGCGGTAGTAATCGGCCGCGCTGAACTTGTCGGCTGATACCGGATCCTGCGGGCTCAGCACCTTGCGCGAATCGGCAATCAGCTGCTTGACCTGATCGGCCAGCGAATTGCCGTCGTCGTCGCCGGCCGCCGCTTCGCCGCCGTCGCCATTACCGCCATCGCCGCCGCCGGAGCCGTCCGCACCATCGCCGCCCTTGAAGCCGGTCACGAACTTCCAGCGAATGCTGTGCTGGTTGCCATGCTCGTCCTCGATGGTCGCGCCATCCTTGCCGGCCGCGACCACCGTGCCGGCGCCCTGCAGGGACGGCGTCTTGAACTCGATATGGTCGCCGGCTTCAATATCGTGCGTGCCGTAGCCGTGCTCGGAACCGCGCGGCTCATCATCGCCGCCCCGGCGCTTGTCGGCGGGCGCGTCTTCAGTGGTTTTCACCCAATGCTTGGAGTGCCGGCCGCTCTTGTCGGTTATGTCCTTGAGACTCAGACCCGGCCGGTTCTTGATCGGTCCGCCTTTCAGGAACAGCACCTGGGCGTCGTCGGGAATCAGGGCTTTGCGCATCGGTTCATCCTCATCATTGCGCTGGGCGTCAGGCACGGCGGTTTCCGGATCGGCGGGCTCGATGACTTCGCCGGCCGCGGCAATCTTGCCCGCCAGGTACCGGCGCCGGCCGTCCTCATCCTCGACCAGCGCGCCATCCTCGCCCTGATCGACAATCCGCACCGCATGTTGCATGCGCTGCTTGTGGCCTAAGACATGCCGCCACTTAACGAGGTGATTCCGCCCGTCGCAGCAGACGGTACAGCCGTGCTCGCCGACCGCCTTCACCTGACCGGCAAGCGGCCCGTCGGCAGCCTGAAAATAGATATGGTCGCCCTTGTGGACGCCGGTCATGCCAGTGTTACGGCCAGCCACGCGGCAAAGCCCGATGAAATCAGGGCAATCGCGAGCGCCGCGCCGTTATTGGCAAGCCATGCGCCGATGCTGCGCTGCGTCCTGATATTGCCGCCCAGGCCGGACACGGCCGTTTCCAGTGCGCCGATACGCTCACCCTGCCGGTCAATCTTGCGGTCCTGCTGTTCGCGCAGCCGGTCCAACGCTGCGGCTGTTTCCTTGGTCAGCCCTTCGTGAAGATCGAACAGCTTGCGAACGTCCTGCTGCGCGCGCGAAACCGACTGCTCGTTGGCCGCCAGGCGCTCCAGCGCCTTGTAGACCTCTTTCATGCCCTCCTTGACTTCGCGCAGCTCGCTCAGAATCAGGTCGTTCTCAAGGTTCGTCGGGGCCATACGCTACTCGATGCTGTAGATGGTCAGGGATTTGCCGAAGTCGCCGCCCGCATCGGGGGCGCCGAAGTCGGCTGCTTTATCGTCGGGTTGCTTGCCGCCAGGCTCATCCTCAGCTGCTGCGGCCGGCGCATCGTCACGGCCGTCGCCGCCAGCGTCAGGCGCAGCGCCGTCGACCTGCCCGAAATCCTCTTGCGGCTGCTGCGCCGCCTGCTTCGCGGCCTGCCAAGTGCTCAGCAAGTTCGGATTGATCGGCGCGGCGCCCAAGCCCATGCCATCCTCGTCAGGCCACGGCTCCAGCCCGTCCTGGGCGCGCGCCTCGTCGAGCGACAGCGTGAGCTTGCGCATTTCGAACTTCTTGTCCTTGTCCTCAGGCTCCAGGCCCGCGAAGCGGAACACGTACTTGTCGGAGAAGTCGCCGATGATGTAGTCACTGATTTGCGACTCGAGGTAGGACATGAGGGGCCGAAAGCCCTTGTCCTGCGACGCGGCGAGCTTTTCTTCGGTATCGTTGCCGGAGAGCGATGATCGCTGAGCGGAAAAACTCTCGAAGTTGATTTCGTCCGGGCTCATCGAGTAAATCGCGCAGGCGATCGACGTCAGAAACGTCATCCACTTGGCGAAGTACATTTCGTTGAACTCGACGCCGAACTTCTCGAACGCCGCCTTCGATTCCTGGTCCTTCGACACCATGACCGGCAACGTCCAGGCATTGTTGATGCCCTTGACCTGCGCGTTCCAGTAGCGTTTGAACGCGTTAATATCCTGCGTGTCGTAATTGCCGGATAGATGCAGGATGCCCTTGGGGATTGAATTTTCGTCGAAGCCCTTGGCGTTGTAGGTCATGGCATTGAGGAAGCCGGTGACCACGCGGATCAGCAGCTCGGTCTCCGCCAGACCGTAGCCGGTCAGACGCACGTCGGTGCGCGGGTTGCGCGGCACGTAGATCAGATCGTCATAGCTGTAGGCCGTACGCACCTGGCCTTGCACTACCTGGACTGCGAAGATTTCGTCGTCGCCCTTGTAGCCCTGCTCGGTACAGAGCCGGATGGTCGCGCCGTCGACCGCATAGAAGCCGTCGATGCCCTTGCTGCGGTCGCGCTTCATCTCGGTTTCGATCGCCATCGCGTCCATCGACAGCGTGTCGCGAATGGCCTTGGAGATAAAGCTGGTGAAGTTGTCGCGCTTCAGGCGCTGGCGGCGCCGCGGGTTGAACTCCCAGCCGCAGTTGTTCACAAAGCGGGACAGCAGCCGCGTCGATTCCTGCTCGGAGTCCGTCAGCTCATGCTCCGGGTCGACGTGGCGGACCACAAATCCCGGCGAGTCCGGCGACTCCTGAGGCCGGCAAAACCGGCTCACCTGGCGGATGCGGGTCATGAGAATCGCGTTCAGAATCGGCGTCTGCTCGACCATTTCGCGCAGGCCTTCGAAGCCCAACGGCGACGCCCGCTCGTAATACTCGCCGTTGGCGAACACCTGCAGATCGTCCAGGTAGACCGATTGCGGCCCGCGCTCGCGCTTCTTCTTGTTCGGGAACGGGATGACGACGCCGCCGCCGGCCTTGGCGAGCATGTCGCGCTCCGCCAGGTCGTTCTGGATATGGTCGATGACGGCCTGAATATCCTCATTCGGCAAGAGCTGGGACTTCAGGCTGCCCATCGATTTCGCCAGGCTCGCCTGCGCGTCGTAGCGCTCTTCGGCCGGCGCGCTCGCGTCGGTGGCAATGCTGCGGGGATCGTCGCTCATGGGCATGACGGTACTGTCACGACAGGCGCCAGTCGGCGATCGGCACCGCTCGGGACCGATCGGGAGCCGTTCGTCCACGCGCCCCGGGTTTCGGGTTAAAAGTTGGTAAAGTGACGCACGCGCCAACCGGCGCCATTTATCTCATTGCGCGGCTCCGGCCGCATAACCACAGGGGAACAGCCTTGCAAGACTTAGGAAATATTGAACTCAACAAGGCGGCCCAGCTGCAGAAGCTGGCCATTGAAGACCACGACCTGATCGTCATTCGCTATAACAGGCAACCGAGCCGAGGTGAGATGGAAGGGGCGGCGCGGATCGCGCGCGAACTCTTTCCGCGCAACAAGACGCTGATTCTGGACAGCGCGGTCGACCTGTCGACGCTGTCGCCGGCCCAGCTCGCCGCGGCGGGCTTAAAGCGTATCGACTGACCCGGCCTTTTTTGTTGCCCGAATTCAGGCCAAATCTGGCCTAATTCGGGCCTCTTTCAATCTGATAATGCAACGGCATCCAATAAACAAGGACAACCCTTGCCGCTGGATTTGGTCAGTGAATGGCTGGCGCACCTCAAGAATCGGGGCGAATCGCCGCAGATGGGGCTGATCCGCTTGCAGGCGTCGACCGGCACGCAATACGACATGAATCGGCTGCATCAATGGCGGCGCGGCGAGCGCACCATCCCGCAGCCGGTACAGGCATTTATGCGTCGCGAAGTGCTGTTCAGCGCAATCCGCAACGAGCGCGGCACGCCACCGGCGAGTCCGGAGGGTATACAGCGCCTGGCGCTGCGGCTGGAACCGCCGAAGCGCAAGCGTTAATCCTCGGATTGCGGCACAAACACCGGACAAGCCGGATCGGCCGGCCGTACCGTGAAATGCCGCTCCATGCACTGCCCGGTTTCCGGATTGAAGCCGGCGCAGCGCCCGCAGCTGTTTTCCGGCGCCGACACCATCGCGGCAATGACATGATCGGGCAGGCCGGCGACGTTGCGCGCAGCTTTTTCCTTGCGGTCGGGCATGGTCGGCCCCTCCGGCAAAATGAACGTGGTGGTCCCGTGCGCCCGCGCCCAGGCGACGTCGCAGAGCATATTGGCGTAGCTGAAGTGAGGATCGATGCCGACCTTCTTGACGCTGCGCTTGTACTGGTTGGTTTCTTCATCCTTTTCCGCCACCAGCGCCGTTTTGGTGAAGTGGTGAAATGCCCGCGGCAAGATGGCTGTCGTTTGGCGCTGGCCCTTTTCCTCGACTTCCTGCACCAGCCCTTGAGGGTCGGGAAACAGACACACCGGCTCAGGGGCGGTAAAGCGTGCCATGCTGGTTTGCATGCACTTGTATTGGTCCATCTTGAGCGTATAGCGGTCGCGTGCATCTTCCTCTGTACGCCGGTCGGAGGCGCCGAGCTTCGGCGCATCACCCCACTGGATCATGCCTTCGGCCATGCGGCCGAAGCTGTCGCAAATAAACACCTTGCCGAGATGGCGTCCGGCGAAGCGCTTGGCGTCGTTGTAGTTCGGGTTGATTTCGACCACGCACACCTGCACCCCGTACTGGCGCATCAGGTCCGAGCAGCGCGCGAACGGATCATCCGAGTAGATTTCCTCGACGTGAATCACCGCCTGTCGGTTGTCCGGCAACCGCTCCTTGATCACCACCACATTGAACCGGCCCATCTGGTCGATGCCCATATAGGTGTTTTGGGCGCGCTCCTTCCAGCGCACCCCCGCGGCGATGCCCGCCTTCACGCAGTTGGCCAGATGCTCGAGCGTCACCGGAATCTGCGACGGATCCAGATACGGCTTGCCGAGCTTGCGGTTGTAGAAGTTCTTCATGTCGGACGCCGAGTTATAGGCGCCGATGATTTCGCCGGCGGAGATGGTCGGCGACAGGAACTGCGGGAAATGAATCGAGACGATGACGGCGTCCGGATCCTCGGCAATCCATTCGCCCTGCTGGGGATCGTCGATCCAGTGGCCTTTCTCGCAGACGTAGCGATAGCAGCCCGGCACGCCGCTTTGCGGGTCCGGGTAGTCCGGATCGTACTGAATGCACTTGGGGAAATACTCATCGAGTGGCTTCTGCGCGCCGCATTCCGGACATTCGGTATGGAAGCGGTGGCGGGTACCGCGCTTGTACCACCAGTGAATGTCGGCATCCGGCCAGTTCGCGGTCGAGCCCATCATGGTGTAACGGACGCTGCTCGCCGACAGGCGCTCGAGCGTTTTTTCCATCTGCGCGAGCGACATTTCCTGCACTTCGTCGAAGCTCAAGATGTCCATCGGCACGGATTCTGTGGTCGCCCGGCCGGAGGTCCACGAAAAGATGAACAGCGCTTGGGCGATACGCCGGCGGGTGACATTGCCCTCGCCGCGCTTGCGCCCGGTGCCGTCAGCCGCTTCCTGCGTCATGGCTGAATGGACTGCCGGAATGCTGCGCACGATCGGCAGGAACCGCTCAGTGGATTTGATGCCGGCGAGATTCATATCCGGCAGGAACATGCCGATCGTGCACGGCCCGAAGCGCAGCCCGAGATAAATGGCCGCCAGCATTTCCATGACCGTGAAGCCGACCTGGGCGCACTTCATGAGCACCAGCATCTGTCGGAAGGCCTGTTCGCGCGTAGATGGGATTTGGTCGTATACCCAGGCGAGCGCCGGCCGGTTGTCGAGCGTGAACGGCTTGCCGTCGACCTTGAGCCCGTCGTGGCCGAGACCTTCCGCCCAGTCGCGGAAGGTCATGTCCTCCGGAATGTCGAGCTGCTCGTCGGTCGGCACGAAGCCCGTCGCCGCTTCCAGCCGTGCCAGCGCGGTCGCGACCGGCGCGCGAATCGCCGACAGCGGGCCGCGCCTCATACCTGAATGCCGAGTTCGCAATTCAGGCGCCGCAGGTCTTCCAGTATCAGTTTGACGACTTCCGGATCACGGGACTTAACCCGCTCGAAGAACACGTTGAACAGCGTTTCCACGCGCTGGATTTCGTACATCGTTTCCGATAGCCGCGTG
>DASSOO010000279.1:0-3968 GCA_035700455.1 Gammaproteobacteria bacterium | reverse complement strand
AAAAGCGAGCGGCGTACCCTGCTGCTGCTCCCGGCGCTGGCCCTGCTTGCAGTCGGCTTTGCGCTGCTCGGTTTCAGCCATGCGCTGCCATTGCTGGTTATCGCGCTATTACTCATCGGCGCCGGTACTGGCGCGATCACGATCCCGCTGCTGACACTGATGGGTGACCGCGTTCCGGACACGCAGCGCGGCCGGGCGACCGCAATTTACCAGGTATTCGGCGACACCGGCGGCAGTGCCGGCCCGATCGTCGGATTGTCGAGTGCGGTGCACTATGGGTTCGTGCCGGTTTATCTCGCGTTGGCGGCCTTGCTGTTGCTGACGCTGCCGCTCGCCGCTGCCCTTCGCCGCACAGAAGAGCGTCACGGATAAAAAAAAACAGGCCGGGCTTGCGCCCGGCCTGCATTTTCACGGGGGCCGTTATTGAATGTGCAGTAACAGGTTTGATGCATTCGGCGAACCCCAGCCCGTCGGGTGGTCCCAGTACGCGCCGGCGCTGAATGCGCCGTTGCTGCCGCTGGTAATGTCGAAGAAATCGGTGCCGTAATTGGCGCCGGCATCGCTGTAAATCAGCGGGTTGGCGTTACCGAGTCTCGCGCCGGTCTGCGACACCTTGACCGCGAACAGGCCCGCGAGCTCCGGGGCAACGAAGCTCGTGCCGCCGTAGACCGCCCAGGCACCGCGCGTCAGTACCGAATAACCGGTATTCGGATCGGCATCCATCGAGATATCCGAGGTCTGGCGATAACCGTCCTCCGGCACATTCGTGCCGGTCTGCCAGGACGGCTCGGGAAAATATCCGCTCTCGGCACCGCCGGCACCGGACCAGGCGGTCTCGCTCTTGATCGTGCCGTTGCTGTTGAGCGTGAGCGTCGTGCCGCCGGCTGCCGTCACGTACGGATCGGACGACGGAAAGTCGGCCGCGACCGAACTGCTGGTGCCATCGGATGAGCCGTTGTCGCCGGCTGCGGCAAACAGCGCGATACCTTGCGCGGCCGCCTGCATGAAGATCGCATCGTCGGTCTGTATGGTCGCGGTCGAGGTATCGGTTTCGTCGAGGCCCCAGCTTGTGGTCATGACGTCCGCCTGGTTGTCGACGACGATCTGGTTGTACGCGTCGGTAAACGTAGTCAGGTACGCATTGGCGCCTTCATAAACCAGAATGGCCGCGCCCGGCGCCATGGCCCCGCTGCGCTGGATGTCGAGCTCGGTTTCCACTTCCAGGCGATGCGTATTGCCGTCGATCGGAACGACCTGCACAGTGTGGTTCGGCAGGTTGTACTGGCTCCAGAAGCCGGTGATGTCGCTGGACTTGAAGCCGTAGGCGGTCGCAATTGCGATGGTTGCTCCGGCGCCGTTGGCCGTCGACGTAACGCTCG
Source organism: Gammaproteobacteria bacterium (assembly GCA_035700455.1). Classification (GTDB taxonomy): domain Bacteria; phylum Pseudomonadota; class Gammaproteobacteria; order Natronospirales; family DASSBR01; genus DASSBR01. The sequence continues at coordinate 2,589 of DASSOO010000279.1, read as the reverse complement.
GCCAGTTATACGCAGTCGCAATCTGCTGCGGCGAAAAACCTGGCGGAGTGGTCGAACCGCCGCCGGGCTTGCCCTTGTGCGGAGCGCTGCGCCAGTGCGGCGTGAGGATCGCAGCATCGCTCAGGCCGATCACCGACTGCACCGTCCCGGCAATCGCGGCCGGCACCTGCGGGTTGGCGGCCGGCGCGTAAAAATGCCGGTTGCCATACTGGTAATCATTGATGGCGATGCCGAACGCGTGTTCGATGACGCTCACCTGCCCGCGAGCATGAACCAGCAACCGGTTCGACGAAACGTCTTTGACATGAATTCCGCTATCGGCAAGAAACGCCGCCACGGCATCGGCTTGCGCCTGGGTCGGGCCGAAGCGTTGCGTGAACTGCTCCGGTGTCAGGAAATGGTGATACTCGGGACTCGCCTGATCCTGAACCTGCTGCAGGAACTGCCTCAGTTGATCGACATTGCGAAGCTTGAGGCCGATGGCGATGTTCATCACTCCGGTCGGACTGTGCGGCCCGACCTTGTGCGCCTGCGCAACAATTGCCGGTATGCTGTGCGGGATGTTGCTTGTCGCATGCGGCGCTGCCAGCGCCGACGCGCAACACAACCCTGCTGTAGCCGCGATCATTAGTTTTGTAATGTTTCTTCCCATAATTTTCTCCTTAGCACGAAAACGTGCGTATATCTCCCGATAGGGGCTATAGCCCACTACCCGGAACGTGGTATAGCACTACCCACGAAGGTCAGCTACTGGGGAAAACGGCAGGCGCACGAAATCGCCAGCGAATAAGGGAATCAACAGCGTTTTTTGGGAGGCTTGAGCGTCAGGCACGGCCGGCCAACAGATCGTCCGGCGAATCGTAGTAGTCGCTCTCTTCAGCGGCCTGGATGATTTCACGCTTGAGCATCGCCATGCGCCCTTCCGGTGTCGACAACGGACCGCATTCTTCGCACAGCGGGTCGCCGCATGGCTGGCGCGAGTAAAGCCAGTAGTGCACGGCGCCTGCCAGCAGGCCGTCGGCGATATCGCGCAGGTCTGCCTCGGGATTGTCGTCGGCGCAGCGATTGGCCAGCTCGACGGCCTCGCGGGCGGTGTCATCCAGGATCGTCAGGTCGTCTTCGTTCATCTTGATGTCGCTCTGGTGGACAATCCTATTTTAACTCCACTCGCGGCATTGCAGGGCCGGTCACGCGCGCCGCGTGGCGGACTGCTATGCTGTAGACGACGGAACGCGAGCAAGGAGGCTCCTCCATGGAAGTGCAGTCATTGTGGCACGGGATTTCTCCGCCGGCCGATTTTCCCGCCCTCACCCAGGACATCGACGCCGATGTGGTCGTCATCGGCGGCGGCATCACCGGCGTCACCGTGGCCGAGCGGTTGCGCGATGCCGGCAAGCAGGTCGTGCTGCTCGAAGCCGGCCGGATCGGCGGCAGCACCACCGGCGGCTCAACCGGCAATCTTTACGCTACCATCGACGAGCACCTGTTTCGCCTGCGCGAGAAGTGGAATCCGGAAACAGTACGCGCCGTGGTCGAATCGCGCCAGTCGGCGTTGGCATTGATCGCCTCGCTCCTTGAACAGTACCGGATCGAGTGCGGCTTCGCGCGCCGGAGCTGGCACCTTTACGCGACGCCGCTGGCTTCCGCCGACGCGCAGGATGCAGTCGAGCATGAATTGGATGCGGCACGCGAAGCCGGCCTGGACGCACGGCTGGTACTCGAACTGCCGCTTCCGTTCGCGGTTCACCACGCGGTCGTCATCGACGGACAGGCGCAGATCAATCCGCTGGCATACGTGCGCGCGCTCGCGCGTGCCGCGGCCGACACCGGCTGCCGAATCTTCGAACAGACCACTGCGACTTACATCGATGCCAAGGAAGGCGTCGTCGAAACTCACGGCGGACGCGTGAAAGCTGAAGCGATCGTGCTCGCGACGCACACGCCGAAAGGCGTTTACGCGGTGCAGGCCGCAATGGTGCCGGCACGCGAATACGCGGTTGCCGGACGGTTGACGGGCGCCGCTTATCCTGAAGGTATCTTCTGGAGCGCGGACGAGCCGAAGCATTCGATCCGCTCGTTCGAGACGGGCGGCGAACGCCACCTGCTGGTCATCGGCGAGAAGCATCTCACCGGCAAGGAAGCGCGCACCGATCGCCGCTACGACGAACTCGAAAGCTTCGCGCTGCGCGCACTGCCGCTGACCGCCATCGACTATCGCTGGTCGGCGCAGCATTACCGCTCCGCCGACATGCTGCCGTACATCGGCAAGAGCATGATCGCGCCGAACGTCTACATCGCAACCGGTTTCGCGACCGATGGGCTGATCTACGGCACGCTCGCCGCGTCGATGATCGCGGACGCGATCGATGGGCGCGACAATCCGTGGCACGAAATCTACAAGCCGAACCGCTTCACGCCGGGCAAATCTGCCAAGCGCTTCCTGCAGCAGAACGTCGAGATCATGCGCCAATACGGCCGCAAGCTGAAAAGCGTGGCTGAGTACGGGCAGTTCGACGCGATCGCTCCCGGCCACGGTGCGATCGTCCAGGAGCGCGGCAGCAAACTCGCGGCATGGCGTGACGACGACGG
>DASSOO010000278.1:0-4083 GCA_035700455.1 Gammaproteobacteria bacterium | reverse complement strand
TGACGAAAACCGCGGATTAGCGATGCCGCATTTTCTGCGCCACAGGGAACCGGACGCCGTGGAATTCATGGACGACCCGGAGTGCGACCGCGGCAAGCTGTTCAACACGTATCGACGGTTCCGCTACGTCAACGCGGTTTTGTCGAGTTCGAGGGCGATATACCGGCGCTGGCTGCGCCCGGCGATGATCGACAAGTCGCTGCAGTATACGGCCCTGGATATCGGCTTCGGCGGCGGCGACATGGCAATCAAGCTCGCGCGCCGGGCGGCGCGCGATGGTTACAAGCTCGACATCACCGGCATCGATACGGACCGGCGCGCGTTCGACTACGTCGCCGACCTCCCGCATCCCGACAACGTCCATTTTCGCCACGCCGGCACGAAGGAGCTTGTCGCCAACGGAGAACGCTACGACTTCGTGCTTTCGAACCATCTGCTGCATCATCTGGACAAGGTTGAATTTTCGACGTTGCTGCACGAGGCCGTGCAACTCAGTCATCGCTTCGCATTGATGATCGACCTGCGGCGCAGCGATATCGCCTACGGCCTGTTTTCGACGTTGGCGCTGCCGTTGTCGTTCAATTCGTATATCCGTGTCGACGGACTGGCGTCGCTGCGACGCAGTTACACCATGTGGGAGCTGCGCGGGATAAAGCCTTCGGGATGGGCGTTGCAGAGGCTGTTTCCATTCCGGTTGGCGCTATGTTATCGGCACGGACGTTAGCGCGAGCGCCGTTGCCGTGCGAGGGTTATTCGGCTGCGAACTGACGTTCTCATTGTCGGAGCAGGACCAGCCGGCTTGCTGCTTGGCTGTTTGCTGATCCGCCGCGGCATCGGCTGCCGCGTGCTGGAACAACGCGCGGCGGTTGGCGATCACTCGCGTTCGATCGGCATCCACCCGGTTGCGCTCGAAATCTTCAGCCGGCTCGGTATCGTGCGCGAGTTCATCGCCGAAGGTTGCCGCATCGAGTTCGGCCGTGCGTTCGTTAACCGTGAGTGCGTCGGCAGCCTGCCATTCGCACAATGCCCGCCGCCGTTCTGCTTTATCCTGAGCCTGCCGCAGTCGCGCACCGAAGCTTTACTCGAACGCCACTTGCGCTCGCTGGATGCCAGCGTGCTGGTGCGCGATGCCGAAGTCACCGCCGTGGAGTCCGCGAACGGCGATGTGGCCGTAACGTACTGCCATGCAGGCGAACAGGCGGCGAGTACCGCAAATTACGTCATCGGTTGCGACGGCATGCACAGCATCGTCCGCCGCGCAGCCGGTATCGTCTTCGACGGCGGAACTTATGCCGACGCCTACGTTATGGGTGACTTCGAAGATCGCGATGGCAATACGGATGCTTGCGTTTACCTGCACCAGGACGGGCTCGTCGAGTCATTCCCATTACCCGGCTATCGCCGGCGCTGGGTCGTCAAGACAGACACGCTGCTGCCCGAATGCCGGCGGGAGGACATCGTTGGCCGCGTATGGGACCGGCTCGGTATCGATCTCGAAGGCGGCGAGTGCTTCATGCCGAGTGCATTCGGTGTGCAGCATTACCTGGCGGAGACGTTTGTCAAAGGCCGGACGCTGCTCGCCGGCGACGCGGCGCATGTCATCAGCCCGATCGGCGGACAGGGGATGAACCTCGGCTGGCTCGATGCGTGGCGGCTGGCGGAGGCGTTGGCGAAGCGGCGGGAGAGCGCAAGCGACGCGGCGCTTATCGATTACGGTCGGACACGGCGGACGATGGCGGAGAAAGCGAGGCGGCGCGCCGAATTCAACATGCGGCTCGGGTGCAGGTTCGCGCGCCCGCGATTGCGCAAGGCGCTCGTAAAGACAATGCTCGCGCAGCCGTTGGCGGGACACATGGCGCGCATGTTTACGATGCGGGGGCTGTAAAAAAGAAAGGCCGCAAAAGCGGCCTTTCTTTCATTTACGGGAACAGTCTTACTCTTCCAGGAAGCTTCGCAACTGCTCCGAACGGGTCGGGTGACGCAGCTTGCGCAACGCCTTGGCTTCTATCTGGCGGATGCGTTCGCGGGTGACGTCGAACTGCTTGCCGACTTCTTCCAGCGTGTGATCTGTGTTCATGTCGATGCCGAAACGCATGCGCAGCACCTTGGCTTCGCGCGGCGTCAGGCCGGCGAGCACGCCGTGGGTGGCTTCGCGCAGGCCCTCGGTCGTCGCCGAGTCGATCGGCGAGGCGACCGACACGTCTTCGATAAAGTCGCCCAGGTGCGAATCCTCGTCGTCGCCGATCGGGGTTTCCATCGAGATCGGTTCTTTCGAAATCTTGAGCACCTTGCGGACTTTCTCTTCCGGCATTTCCATGCGCACCGACAGCTCTTCCGGCGTCGGCTCACGACCCATTTCCTGCAGCATCTGCCGCGAAATGCGGTTGAGCTTGTTGATCGTTTCGATCATGTGCACCGGAATGCGAATCGTACGCGCCTGGTCGGCGATCGAACGCGTGATCGCTTGGCGAATCCACCACGTCGCATACGTCGAGAACTTGTAGCCGCGGCGATATTCGAACTTGTCGACCGCCTTCATCAGGCCGATGTTGCCTTCCTGGATGAGATCGAGGAACTGCAACCCACGATTGGTGTATTTCTTCGCAATCGAAATCACCAGGCGCAGGTTCGCCTCGACCATTTCCTTTTTGGCGCGGCGCGCACGCGCTTCACCGATCGACATCTGCCGGTTGATCTCCTTGATCTCGGCAATCGTCAGGTGCGTTTCCTTCTCGACTGCCGACAGGCGGTTCTGCAGCCGCACGATGTCCGGCTTGAGCCGTGCCATGCCCGACGACCACTTGCGCTTGAGCTTGATCTGCCGGTCGATCCAGCCGAGCTTGGTTTCGTTATCCGGGAAGCTCTTGATGAATTCGCGGCGCGGCATGCCGGCCTGGTTGACGCAGATGTCCATGACCTCGCGCTCCTGGCCGCGGATGCGCTCAACCATATTGCGCAGGTTCAGCGTCAGCGCCTCGACCATCTTCGGCACGAGCTTGAGCTGGAGAATCTGCTCGGCAAGTTCCGCGCGAGCCTTCTCGGTCGTCTTGTGCGCGCTGCCGTGCTTGGCGAGCGCGCGCACGGTCTTGCCGTGCAGCTTCTTGATCAGCTCGAAGCGGCGTGCGGCTTCCTCCGGATCCGGGCCGGTATCGACAGCAGCATTGCTGTCGTCGTCTTCGTCGTCGTTATCGCTGTCGTCGCCGTCTTCATCGACATCTTCGTCAGTGGCGCTCGCGGTGACTTCTTCTTCCGCGTCTTCCGATTCGGCCGCGTCGACGTTTTCGTCCTCGGGCTCGACGAAGCCGCCGATGATGTCGGCCAACTTGGTCTGCCCGGCTTCAAACGCCGCGTAGGTTTCGAGCAGCAGTTCGGCGGTCTGCGGGTAGGTGACCAGCGCCGCCAGCGCCTGGTTCTGGCCTTCCTCGATACGCTTGGCGATGCGGATCTCGCCCTCGCGCGTCAGCAGGTCGACGGTACCCATTTCGCGCATGTACATGCGCACCGGGTCGGTGGTGCGGCCGAACTCGGCGTCGACGGCCGCGAGAGCGGCTGCGGCTTCCTCGGCCGCATCCTCGTCGTCGGCCGAAACGCTGTTGTCGGACAACAGCAGGCTGTCGGCATCCGGCGCTTCCTCGTGCACCGTGATACCCATGTCATTGATCATATTGACAATATCTTCGATCTGTTCGGGATCGACGATATCGTCGGGCAGGTGATCGTTGACCTCCGCGTAGGTCAGATAACCCTGCTCCTTACCGCGGGCGATCAGAATCTTTAGCTGCGACTGACGATCTTCGCTCATTCTCTTACCGTGTGTTCGGGGTTGTCGCGCCGGACCCGTTGTGCCCGGGCGAAACTATCAATTTTAGATGGAGAAGCGTCTGCTTTCCAGTTTAATCGGCCGAATCGGCCGTCCTGACGCTTTTGCCGGTCTGTGCCAGCCGCTGCAATTCCGCGCGTTCCGCGGGACTCAGCGCCTTGAGCGGCCTGGCTCGAAGTTCTTCGAAACGTTGCTCGCGAGGCAGCGCGCACAGATGCTCCAGCCGGTCGTGAAACTCCTGTGCCATGCCTTCCTCCGGAATC
>DASSOO010000277.1:0-3424 GCA_035700455.1 Gammaproteobacteria bacterium | reverse complement strand
ATTGATACGGCACTCGAACGCATGCCCCTTGATCTCGATGTCTTTCTGGCGCAACTGAAATGGCTCGCCGGCGGCGATCAGGATCTGCTGCTTGACGAGATCGACGCCGGTAATCAACTCAGTCACCGGGTGCTCGACCTGGATGCGGGTGTTCATTTCGATAAAGTAGAACTGCCCGTCCTGGTACAGGAACTCGAACGTGCCCGCGCCGCGATAGCCGATATCGAGACAAGCCTGCACGCAGCGCTCGCCGATCGTGCGGCGTTGCTTGTCGGTGATGCCCGGCGCCGGCGCTTCCTCGACGACTTTCTGGTGGCGGCGCTGCATCGAGCAGTCGCGCTCGCCGAGATGGATCGCGTGCTTGTTGCCGTCGGCGAGCACCTGGAACTCGACGTGACGCGGCGTTTCCAGGAATTTCTCCATGTAGACTTCCGGATTACCGAAAGCGGCGTTGGCTTCGCTGCGCGTCATCGCAATGGTGTTATGCAGCGCGCCTTCACCGTGCACGACGCGCATACCGCGGCCGCCGCCGCCGCCGGACGCCTTGATGATCACCGGGTAGCCGATTTCGCGCGCGAGCCGCGCGTTCTCCTGCGGGTCATCGCCTAACGCGCCGTCGGAACCCGGCACCGTCGGAATGCCCGCCTTCTTCATCGCCTTGATCGCGGAGACCTTGTCGCCCATCAGGCGGATCGTGTCCGGGCGCGGCCCGATGAACGTGAAGCCGCTTTGCTCGACGCGCTCGGCGAAGTCTGCGTTCTCGGACAGGAAGCCGTAGCCGGGATGAATCGCTTCGGCGTCGGTGACCTCCGCGGCGCTGATGATCGCCGGCATATTGAGGTAGCTTTCGGCGGACGGCGGCGGTCCGATACAGACCGATTCGTCGGCAAGCAGCACGTGTTTCAACTGCCGGTCGGCGGTCGAGTGGACCGCAACGGTTTTGATGCCCAGCTCGCGACAGGCGCGCAGGATGCGCAGCGCAATCTCGCCGCGGTTGGCAATGACAATTTTATCGATCATGTCGTCGTCTGGAAAACGAAACGCAGGAAGGCGGCGGAGTTCGCATGCCCGTAATCGGGCATGCCCGAAAGACACTCCAACGCCGCGCGGACGAACAAGTTGCGGCCCGTCATTCGATCACGAACATCGGCTGACCGAATTCCACCGGCTCACCGTTTTCGATCAGGATCGCCTTGATCGTGCCGGCGGCGTCGGCTTCGATCTGGTTCAGCATCTTCATCGCTTCGATGATGCACAGCGTATCGCCGAGGTTGACTGTCTGGCCGACTTCAACGAACGCCTTGGCGCCGGGCGACGGCGAACGGTAGAAGGTACCGACCATCGGCGCTTGTACGACGTGGCCCGACGGAATCGTTTCGGCGGCAGGTTCAGCGCCGATTTCGGTCGGCGTCGGCGCTGCCGCGACTGTCGCAGGCGGCATCGCCGGCTGCGGCATGGCTACCGCATGGCTGTGCGGGTAGCGGCTGATCCGGACCGACTCCTCCCCCTCGGCGATCTCGATTTCCGCGATGCCGGATTCCTCCAGCAGTTCGATCAGCTTCTTGACCTTGCGTATGTCCATGCTGTCCCCTGTCAGGTCGCGAGGTGCCGGCAGGCGGCCTCGACGGCAAACTCGTAGCCCGCACCGCCAAGTCCGACGATTGCACCGGCCGCAAGGTCAGTGAAATACGAACGGCGGCGAAACGGCTCGCGCGCGTAGATATTGCTCAAGTGCACTTCAATGAACGGAATCGCCACTGCCGCCAGCGCGTCGCGCAGCGCCACGCTGGTGTGCGTCAGGCCGCCGGGATTGATGACAATGAACGCCACCTGTTCCCGCCCCGCCTGCTGGACCCGGTCTATCAGCGCACCTTCCCCATTGTGCTGAAACGTCTCGACGCGGTGTCCGGCACGGGCTGCGACGGCGGCGGCACGCTCCATCAGCGTCTCGAGCGATTCGGCCCCGTACAGCGCCGGCTCTCGGCGGCCGAGCAGGTTCAGGTTCGGCCCGTTGACGATCAGAATGGTGGCCACGCGCAGCCCGCGGTTACCGTGGGGGTGCGATTCTGCGCGAAAAGCCGGCAGTTTGCAAGATCAGAGCGGATCGGCGACGTTCGTCTGCTTTTTCCGTCCATTTAGCTGGTTTTCGATCTGCTGCCTGAGCTTTGCCGGGTCGATCGGGCCGAGATGATAGTCGATGATGCGTCCGCCCGGGCCGACCAGCACGCTCGCCGGCAGGCCGATGAGCTGGAAACCGAGATGGGCGGCGATGTCGGCGGCGTTGCCGTCATCCATCAACAAGGGGTAGTTGATCCCGTATTTCCTGGCGAACGCCTTGACGGGCTTGGTGCTCGGTTCGTCGGTCGCAATGCCGACGACCTCGAAACCTCGCTTGCCGAACCGCTTTTGCAGGGCGACCAGCGCGGGTACTTCCTCGCGGCACGGTCCGCACCAGGTGGCCCAGAAATTGATCAGCCGCAGCCGCCCGCGCCACTGGCTGAGCGCGTGCAGATTGCCGTCGAGATCGGGGAGCGCGAAGTCCGGCGCCCGCGCCTGCCGTTTGACATGCGCCGACTGCTGCAGCAGCGCCTGCCGATCCGGCTGCGGCGCCGGGCGTGTATAGAAATACAACGCGGCCGCCGCGGCTGCCGCGAGCACGGCGATGGCGGCGAGTTTGATGGCGGGCTTCATCGGCTAAAAGAAGTGCCTAGTGCTAAGTGCCTAGGACTGAGTGGAAGATGACAGGTCAAGTCTTTCTGCTCCGATTCGCGGCGCGACACCCGGCTACCGATCTGGATGGTTAATGCGGAAACTTCGAAGCCGGGCAGCCCTACCGGACTCAGCACCAGGCACTGAGTCCCAGGCACTTCTTGGTCACCGTTCGCCGATTTCCGCCCGCAGCCAGGCAAGATACGGCGCGCTGCCGGTAGTCAGTGGGACCGCAATCAGCTCCGGCAGTTCATATGGATGCAGCTTGCGCACCAGCGCCTCGACCGCCTCGAACCGGTCGGCGGCGGATTTGATGACCAGCAGCACTTCGGCGTCGGCCTGGATCTGCTCCTGCCAACGGTAGAACGAGCGCAAGCCCGGCACGCAGTTGACGCAGGCCGCCAGCCGTTCTTCGACCAGCGCCCGGGCGATCCGCTCGGCGCTTGCCGCGTCGGGGCAGGTGGACAGGATCACAACGAGTTCGGGCATAGAGGGATTTTACGCTATGCCGCCGGCAGGCAGGGATCGGCTGGAGGCGCCAACTTTATTTACCCCGGACTGGCTTCCCTGGCACGAACCTGTGTCCGCCCCTTGACTCTGTCACCGCTGCCACTATTATTAGCACTCAATCCGGGTGAGTGCTAACAAGCCGCCCGGCTCATCCCGTTAGTTAAATTGTTCGTGAGGAGAATAATCCCATGAAACTGCGTCCGCT
>DASSOO010000276.1:0-2336 GCA_035700455.1 Gammaproteobacteria bacterium | reverse complement strand
TGCCGTGCGATCCCAGCAGTCCGAACAGCTTCTGCGCGCCATGCTCCATGAACAGGAAGCCGGTTACAATGCGCAGCAGCGTGAGCGACAGTTCGTAGTAGATCTGCATCAGCTTGTTCACGATTCATCTCCCGGGCGATTGCAGGCGATATTGCCGTGTATTAGAACACCGGCGGCCGCAAAATGCATCCGCCGGCTGTTCAAAAACTGCTGCCGTGTCAATCGAGCCGGCTCCGGGAGTTGCCGATCACGGGGCGGCGGCGACGATGTTCAGCGGCGCGTCACGGCGTATCGAGTGCCTGCGTGGCTGGCAGAACCGACGGCGTGAATGCGTCGGAATAGAACTGCTCGGGCGGCAGTCCGCGCAGCGTCGTGAAGTCGTGCTGTGCCGCTTCGACCATCATCGGATTGCCGCAGGCGTAGACCTGGTAGTCCGACAGGTCGGCGAAATCGTCGAGCGCAGCCTGGTGCACCAGCCCGGTGCGGCCATTCCAGGCATCATCTGCCCGCGGTTCTGAAAGCACCGGAAGGTAGTCGAAGCCGGGATGTTCGCTCGCCCACTGGCGCGGCAGATCGGCGAGATAGAGATCGCGGCGCGTACGCCCGCCCCAGTAGAGCGTCATCGGCCGTTCGACGCCCTTGCGCCACAGATGCTCGACGATCGCCTTGATCGGCGCGAACCCGGTGCCGCTGGCAAGCAGCAGAATCGGCCGCTCGCTGTCCTCGCGCACGAAAAAAGTGCCGAGCGGCCCCTCGAAGCGCAGAATGTCCTTTTCCTTCATGCGGGCGAACACGTACTCGCTGAAGCTGCCGCCGTAATTACGGATGTGCAGTTGCAGAAAGGTGTCGTCGTGCGGCGGATTGGCGAGCGAAAAGCTGCGGCGCTTGCCGTCCTTCAAAACGATGTCGATGTACTGGCCGGCCAGAAACCGCAGCCGCTCGCTCACCGGCAGCTTGAGATCGACGATCACGACGTCGTCGGTCGGACGCTCGATTTTCTGTACGCGCGCCGGCATGCTGCGGATCGGAATGCCCTTTGCCGCGCTGATCTCGCGGCATTCGATTTCGAGATCGCTCAGCGGCCGCGCCTTGCAGAACAGTGCACAGCCGGCCGCCTTTTCGGCCTCCGGCAGCACGTGCTCCTGGTAATCGCCATAATCCACGCTTCCGGCCAGAACTTTTCCCTTGCAACTGCCGCAGGCGCCGTTGCGACAGCCGTAGGCGATGACGAGCCCTTCGCGCAATGCGGCTTCGAGGATGGTTTCGTCGTCGTGAACCGTAAAGCTGTGATTGCCGGGTTTGATCGTGACGTGGAATGACATGACGCGGGGTCGCTCGCGCGAACGCGAACCGGGTGCGATTTCAAGTTAGAATAGCGAAGCGATGAACGGGTATTCACGCGACCTTCTCGTTGCCGGCGACGATATGAGCGGCGAATCACGATCGCGGGCACCGCACAGCACATCTCATCCCGAGCCATCGCCTGCTGCGGGGGCCATCGATGCACGATTCGCGCACCGGGCCGCATCCCTCGCGAAATGCCGCAGTGTACCACAGCAAACGGTGAGCATCAGTACGGTGTCTCGTACGACCCCGATTGGGGAAGGGTTTTGATGGGTCGGATCACCGGTAAAATGTCGATATTCGAACCGCGTCACATGCAATGACCGATGTCATTATCATCATCACTCATTTACCTGATCGCGAGCTGGCGCTGAAGCTGTCGCGGTCGCTGGTGGAGCGGCATCTTGCCGCCTGCGCCAGCGTACTGGCGCCGTGCACGTCGATCTATCGCTGGCAGGGCCGGATCGAGGAAACGGCCGAAGTGCCGCTGCTGATCAAGACGCGTTCAGGGCTTTACGGCGAGGTCGAAGCCATCATCCGTGAATTTCATCCGTACGAACTGCCGGACATCCTCGCGATTGCGGCCGAACACCTGCTGCCGCAATACCGGGAATGGCTGATCGCCGAAACCACCATCGCAATCGAATAGTACCGTGCTGATACGTCTTCTTGGATTGGGGCTGCTGCTGTTGCCCGGTGTGGCGGCGGCGCAGCCGGCCGTGTTGTCGAATTCGTCACAAATCGCCGGCCTGTTCGGCGCCGGACTCTGGATCCTGGTGCCGAGCTTTTTCGGTTTCGGTCTGCTGCTCGCGTTCACGCCGTGCGTGTTTCCGATGATCCCGATCCTGTCCGGCATCATCGCCGGACAGGGTGCCGGTCTCACCAAGCTGCGCGGCCTGGCGCTGGCGACGGCCTACGTGATCGGCATGGCGCTGACCTATGCCGCGGCCGGCGTCGCTGCCGGACTGTCGGGTGCGATGCTCTCGGCCGCA
>DASSOO010000275.1:0-3339 GCA_035700455.1 Gammaproteobacteria bacterium | reverse complement strand
TCAGCCCGCCGCCGCAGGCGGCACAACCCATTACGCCGCCTTCCGCAGCCCCAACCGCTCCAACAATTCCTCAACCGCTGCCACCCGCGCTTCCGGCTGGTCCAACTCCATCACAAACTTTAATTGGTCGCCGCCCTGCAGCTTATACGTCTTCGGCTGTTTCTGCACGAGTTGCAGCACGGTCTGCGGATCGACCGCCGGCTGCGGCTCGAATACGAGGCGTCCTCCGCGTGCGCCGGCCTCGATCTTGCGGATTCCGAGCGCCCTGGCTTTGAGGCGCAGCGATGCCAGCCGGAACAGGTTCTTCGCCGGCTCCGGTAACAGGCCGAAGCGGTCGATCATTTCGACCTGCAGGTCGTCGAGTTCGGTGTCGCTCGCCGCGCCGGCGATGCGCTTGTAGAGCACCAGGCGCATATGCACGTCGGGCATGTAATCGGCGGGCAGCAGCGCGGGAATGGCGAGATCGATTTCCGTGTCGTGGCGCAGCGGCTGCTCAAGTTCCGGCTGTTTGCCGGATTTAAGCGCCTTGACCGCCCGCTCGAGCAGTTCCGTATACAGGCCGAAGCCGACTTCCTGAATCTGGCCGCTCTGCTCGGCGCCAAGCAGTTCGCCGGCGCCGCGAATTTCGAGGTCGTGCGTCGCGAGCGTGAAGCCGGCGCCGAGCTCGTCGAGTTTTTCGATCGCTTCGAGACGCTTGACCGCGTCCGGTGTCATCAGCTTGCGTGGCGGCGCGATCAGGTACGCGTACGCGCGGTGATGCGAGCGGCCGACGCGGCCGCGCAATTGGTGCAGTTGCGCGAGGCCGAAGCGGTCGGCGCGATTGATGATGATCGTGTTCGCCGTCGGCACGTCGATGCCGCTTTCGATGATCGTCGTGCACACCAGGATGTTGAAGCGGCGATGGTAGAAGTCGAGCATCACCTGTTCGAGTTCGCGCTCGCGCATCTGGCCGTGCGCGACGCGCACGTCGGCTTCCGGCACCAGAGCACGCAACTCGCGCGCGGTCTTTTCGATGGTTTCGACGTTGTTGTGAACGAAGAACACCTGGCCGCCGCGCTTGATTTCGCGCAAGCAGGCCTCGACGATCATTGCGTCATTCCACTGGCCGACGAAGGTTTTGACCGACAGTCGCTCGGCCGGTGGTGTCGCGATGATCGACAGGTCGCGAATGCCGGCGAGCGCCATGTTGAGTGTGCGCGGAATCGGGGTCGCCGTGAGCGTCAATACGTCGACCTCGGCGCGCAGGCTCTTGAGCTTTTCCTTGTGGCGCACGCCGAAGCGCTGTTCTTCGTCGATGATGACGAGGCCGAGGTTCTTGAACTTGATTTCGTTCTTGAGCAGCGCATGCGTGCCGACAACGACATCGATGCTGCCGTCGGCGAGTCCGGCGGCGAGCGTCGCCTGCGCCGCGGCATTGCGAAACCGCGACAGCACTGCGACGCGCACCGGCCAGTCGGCGAAGCGATCCTGAAACGTCTGGAAGTGCTGTTGGGCGAGGAGGGTCGTCGGTACCAGCACCGCCACCTGCGCGCCACCCTGCACCGCGATGAACGCGGCGCGTACCGCGACCTCGGTCTTGCCGAAGCCCACGTCGCCGCAGACGACGCGATCCATTGCGCGCGGCGAATGCATGTCGTCGCGAACCTGCTCGATTGCCGTCAACTGGTCGGCGGTTTCCTCGAAGGGGAATGCGGCGGCGAACGCCTGCGCCGCAGCCTCGTCGGCGCTGAACGCGCGGCCGCTTTTCGCCGCGCGGCGCGCATAAATGTCGAGCAGTTCGGCGGCGACGTCACGAGCACGTTCGGCGGCCTTACGCTTGGCCTTTGCCCACTGATCGCCGCCGAGCCTGTGCAGCGGCGCATGCTCCGGCGAACCGCCCGTATAGCGGCTGATCAGGTGCAACGATGCGACCGGCACGTAAAGCTTGTCGCCGCCGGCGTATTCAAGCGTCAGGAATTCGGTTTCGACGCCATTGACGGTGAGCATTTGCAGGCCGAGATAGCGGCCGACGCCATGATCCTCGTGCACGACCGGCGCGCCGGCGCGAAGATCCGTGAGATCGCGAATGATCGCGTCCGGATCGCGTCCGGCACGACGCTGGCGGCGCTGGCGCACGCGGTCGCCAAACAGTTGTTCCTCGGTGATGACGACGAGTTTCGCTCCCGGTAGCACCAGCCCTTGTTCCAGCGGTGCGACCGCGAGGCTGAACCGCTCGCTGCCGGCGACGAATTCGCTCCACGCATTGACCGCGTGCGGCAGGATGTCGCGGCGGCGGAGCAGGTTGGCCAGGCTCTCGCGATGACCTGCGGATTCGACCGCGAACAGCACGCGCGACGGATTGGATTCGACAAAATCCAGCAGTGGGCGCAGCGGCTCCTCGGAGCGAGCATCCATCAGCAGCGTCGGCGGCGGCTCACTGGCGAAATCCAGTGCATCTGCGTTCGCCGATCTATCGAACTGGACTTGTGCGTAGGCATCGAGAGCCAGGCGCAAATCGTTGGGCGAGACAAAGGCTTCGGCCGGCGCGAGCAGTGGACGCTCGATGTCGTGGCGGCGCTGCTCGTAGCGCAGGCCGACCTGTTCCCATGCGTGTTGCACCGCGGCGTCAGCGCCGTCCAGCATCGCCACGGTCGCAGTTGCGGGCAGGTATTCACCGAGGTGACAGGTCGCGTCGAAAAACAGCGGCAGGTAATACTCGATGCCGCCGGGCGCGATGCCGCCGCTCACGTCGCGATAAATCTGGCTGCGCTGCGGATCGCCTTCGAAGCGGCTGCGATAGCGTTGGCGGAAGCTGCGGATGCCCGCTTCGTCGAGCGGAAATTCGCGCGCCGGCAGCAACCGCACGCGTTCGAGTCGGTCGAGCGAAAGCTGCGTGTCGGGGTCGAACGTGCGCAGCGTGTCGATCTCGTCGTCAAAGAGGTCGAGCCGGTAGGGCTGTTCCGCGCCCATCGGGTAGAGGTCGATCAGCGCGCCGCGCAGCGCGTATTCGCCGTGCTCCATGACCTGCGAAACATTGCGGTAGCCCGCGGTTTCGAGCTGCGCGCGCAGCGTTTCCGGATCGATCTTCTGGCCGCGCTCGAGCACCAGCGACTGGCCGGTGACGTAGGCTTGCGGCGGCAGCCGTTCGAGCAGCGTCGGCGCCGCGCACACCACGACGCCGCGTGTCATTTGCGTGAGCGCAAACAGTGCGCTCAGGCGGTCGGATACGATGTCCTGGTGGCTCGAAAAAACGTCGTAGGGCAGCGTTTCGCGATCCCGAAAATGCAGCACCGGCAGCGTGCCGCCGAGAAACCAGCGCAGCGACGCTTCAAGCGCGTCGGCGTCGCGCGCTCCGGGAGC
>DASSOO010000274.1:0-3976 GCA_035700455.1 Gammaproteobacteria bacterium | reverse complement strand
CACGCATCGGCGCAATCCACTCGGTCGTGTTCGGCGGGTTTTCGCCGCAGGCGGTCAAGGACCGCGTGCTCGACGCCGGCTGCCGTCTCGTCATCACGGCTGACGAAGGCATCCGCGGCGGCAACCGCATTCCGCTCAAAGCAAATACCGACAAAGCGCTCGAACAATGTCCGGGGGTCGAAAAGGTCGTGGTGCTGCAACGCACCGGCGGCAAGATCGACTGGCACGACGGGCGCGACGTCTGGTACCACGAACTGATCGAATCGGCTTCGCCCGAATGCGCCGCCGAACCGATGGGCGCGGAGGACCCGCTGTTCATCCTGTATACGTCCGGCTCCACCGGCAAGCCCAAGGGCGCGCTGCACACCTGCGGCGGGTACCTGCTGTATTGCGCGATCACGCACCGCTACGTGTTCGACTACCACGACGGCGACGTTTACTGGTGCACCGCCGACGTCGGTTGGGTCACCGGCCATTCGTACATCGTCTACGGCCCGCTCGCGAACGGCGCGATCACGCTGATGTTCGAGGGTGCGCCGACCTACCCCGACGTCGGCCGTTTCTGGCAAGTCTGCGACAAGCACAAAGTCAACATTTTCTATACGGCGCCGACCGCGATCCGGGCATTAATGGCGCACGGCGACGCGCCGGTCAAACAGACGCGCCGAGACAGCCTGCGCGTACTCGGAACGGTCGGCGAGCCGATCAATCCCGAGGCGTGGGAATGGTATTACCGCGTCGTCGGCGACAGTCGCTGCCCGATCGTAGACACCTGGTGGCAGACGGAAACGGGCGGCATCATGATTTCGTCATTGCCGGGCGCCATCGATATGAAGCCCGGTTCGGCGACGCTGCCGTTTTTCGGCGTGGAACCTGCAATAGTCGACGAGGCGGGCAACGAACTGGAAGGCGCGGCGAGCGGCCTGCTGGTAGTGAAGCGACCGTGGCCGGGGCAGATGCGCACGGTTTACGGCGACCACGAGCGATTCCTTAAAACGTATTTCAGCCAGTTTCCCGGCAAGTACTGCACCGGTGACGGCGCCCATCGCGATACCGACGGTTATTACTGGATCACAGGGCGTGTCGATGACGTGCTCAACGTTTCCGGCCACCGCCTCGGCACCGCTGAAATCGAGAGCGCGCTGGTGCTGCACGCGGCGGTTGCGGAAGCGGCCGTGGTCGGCGTTCCGCACCCGGTCAAGGGCCAGGGCATCTTCGCCTATGTGACGCTGATGCTCGATGTCGAGCCAGATGATGCCCTGCGTGCCGAGCTGGTGCAGCAGATCCGCAAGGAGATCGGCCCATTCGCAGCCCCCGACACAATCCAGTGGGCGCAGGCGCTGCCAAAGACGCGCTCCGGCAAGATCATGCGCCGTATCCTGCGCCAGGTCGCCGCGGGCAACTTCGACGACCTCGGCGACGTCAGCACGCTGGCGGATCCGGCGGTCGTCGAAAAGTTGATCGAGGCGCGGCGGGAGCCGACCCCGGCATAGAAAAAATGCCGCTCCGGCTGGAGAGGGTCGATCCGGCGGATCGGCCTTCTCGCCGTGTGGCCGAACAGGATGAGTTCGGGCCGGCAGGCAGGCTATGGACGGTTGCCTGCTCGCGTCCTAATCAGAACCGCCGTCCATGGCAAATGGATTCTCGCTTCCGTGCGGGAACGACCACCTGATAGAGATGATCATCAACAGCACGTTCAAACCGGCGTGGTGGCTGAGGAACCGCCACGCGCAGACCATGTTTCCGACGTTTTTCCGCCGGCCCGCGAAACTCGCGATTCATCGCGAGCGCATCGAACTGCCGGATGGCGACTTTGCCGACTGCGACTGGGTCGGCCACGGGCGTAACGGGCCAATCGTCATCGTGCTGCACGGGCTCGAAGGTTCGATCGACTCAAGCTACGCGCGTGGCATGCTCGCGCTCGTCGACAGACTTGGCTGGCGCGGCGCGCTGCTGCATTTCCGCGGCTGCAGCGGCGAGCCCAACCGGCTGCCGATAGGCTATCACTCCGGCTTCACCGTCGACCTCAACTTCTTTGTCAGTCGGCTGCGGGCAGCCGAACCGGCGACCCCTCTCGCGGCGGTCGGCTATTCGCTTGGCGGCAACGTACTTTTGAAGTGGCTCGGTGAGCGCGGCCGCTCGGCGCCGGTCGCTACCGCGGTCGCCGTATCGGTGCCGTTCGATCTCGCTGTGGCCGCCGACACCGTTGAGCAAGGCGCCTCGCGAATCTACAACTGGTATCTGCTGCGCAGCATGCGCCGCAGCACCGCCCGCAAGTTCACCCGGATCGATGCGCCGTTTCCGCTGCCGAAGCTGCGCACGCTCAGGACTTTCCGCCAGTTCGACGATGCCGTCACCGCACCGCTGCACGGCTTTCACGGCGCTGAAGACTATTACCGGCGCGCGAGCAGCCGCCAATACCTCGGCGGCATCCGGGTTCCGACGCTGATCCTGCATTCGGCCGACGACCCGCTCACCGGTCCGCGCGGCATTCCGACCCAGGAGGATCTCAGTCCGGCGATCACGCTGGAACTGTCGCAGAACGGCGGCCATGTCGGCTTCGTGGCCGGCCGACGGCCATGGCGGCCTGTGTATTGGCTGGAGACGCGCATTCGCGCCCATCTGATGCAGTACTTCGAAGCCGCGACAGCGGCTGTCAGTCAGCCGGCAGAGGCGGCTCCGGCTCTTGCGGCTGCAGATCCACGCGTGTTCGCGGCAGGCAGTGCGGGTAGTTCTGCTGCAGGAAAGTAACGAGCTTTTCGCGCACGAGGCGGCGCAGGGTAACGGTGTCGCCGGAGTTGCGCGCGCTCACCATCGCGCGCATTTCGACGACGTGCTCGGTGAGGTTCGTCACATCCAGCGACCACGCGTTCTGATCCCATAGCTCGGACGCTTCCAGAATCCGCTTGAGCTCATCGCGTACGGCCTGCACCGGCACCGTATAGTCCGCATAGATATAGGCCGTCCCGAGCAGGTTGGTGGTTTTGCGCGTCCAGTTCTGGAACGGATTTTCGATGAAATAGGTCAGCGGCAGAATCAGCCGGCGCAGGTCCCAGATGCGCACGACAACGTATGTCGTCGTGATCTCCTCGATCCAGCCCCACTCGCCTTCGACGACCACTGAATCCTCGATGCGGATCGGCTGCGTCAGCGCGATCTGGATGCCCGCCAGCAGGTTGGTCAGCACCGGGCGTGCGGCCAGACCGATGACGATGCCGGCGGCGCCGGCCGAGGCAAACAGCGTCGCACCCAGCGCCTTGATGTCGGGAAACGTCATCAGCATCAGGCCGAGCGCAAACATGCCGATCAGCACCGCGCCGACGCGGCGCAGCACCTGGAACTGGGTCCGGATCTTGCGAGCCTGCAAGTTGTCGGGCACGTCGATCGTATAGCGTGCCGCCAGCACTTCGCCGATGGCATTGATCAGCCGCACCGCCAGCCAGCCGGCCAGCCCGATCAGAACGATCTCTATCGCATGATGAACGGGGCCGTAGATTCGGGTCGACAATGGCAGCGCGGGCAGCGCCAGCAGCACGCCTAGAAACGGCAATATCCACGAGAACGGCGCGCGGAAGTTGTGCACGATTGCGCTTGCGACCGACGCGAACCGCCCGTGCATCACGCGGCCGAGAATCGCGAATACGATCCAGTAAACGATCCAGCCGGCGAGTGCGCTGCCGATCAGCACCGCTGCCGCACCGCCCCAGCCGTAAGTCGAGATGAAATCCGCGTTGTTGTGCATTATTGAACCGGTCCCTGGATCGGGGCCGCTGACAAACAGCCGCCAGAAACAAAAATGCGGGTCGCCGGCGCCGGCGACCCGCATCTACGTTACGGGGAATGAATCAGCAGCGTCAACCGCTGTCAGCGGTCAGGCAACCTCGACAGCCTTCATGCTGAGGCGAATGCGGCCCTGGCGATCGACTTCGAGCACCTTGACCTTGATCACGTCGCCTTCGCTGAGCTTGTCGCTGAC
>DASSOO010000273.1:0-3807 GCA_035700455.1 Gammaproteobacteria bacterium | reverse complement strand
TCATCGACACCTTCGAAGAGCCGGCCGCCGCCAAGGCCTTGCTGGCGGCGATTCGCAGCAAGACGCAATTGCCGGTCCGCTACGTTGTCAACACGCACTACCACCTCGATCACGTCGCCGGCAATAACGTCTTTGCGCGCGCCGGCGCGGTGATACTGGCGCAGCGCAACGTGCGCGAATGGGAGCGAACCGAAAACCTCAAGTTTTTCGGCGACAAAATCACGCCGCAGCAGCGGCAGATGGTCGCCTCACTCGGCCTGCCGACAATCACCTACCGCCGCGGTATCGAACTCTGGCTGGGCAATCGCAAGCTCGAAGTGCGTGTGCTGCCGGGCCATACTGGCAGCGACTCGATCGTCGTCGTGCCGGATGCCAACGTCGTGTTCACCGGCGACCTGTTCTGGAACCACAGCCTGCCGAACCTGATCGACGCCGACACGCGCGCGCAGATCAACAGCAATGACGTGCTGCTCAGCAATTACTCGCAGGCGACGTTCGTGCCCGGCCACGGCAACACCGGCCACGCCGCCGACGTGCGTGCGTTTCGCGACTACCTGTTGACGCTGCGCCTGATGGTCGCGCGTGGACAGTCGGAGCACAAATCCGGCGCTGCCCTCGTCGCCGCCGTGCTGCCGAAGCTCGAACTCAAGTACCGCCACTGGATGTGGTTCCGCTACTTCATCCGAGACAATATCGAACAGACGGCGGCGGAGCTTGACGGGACGAAGAAGGTTCCGATTCCGGGCAAGCCCTGATTAAACCGCTGAAGCGGCGTCTGCGGCGTTGCAAGCGGTCTCGAAAATGCTCATCGGGAACCTGTCTCAGGGCTGCACGCGAGCCGCGTTGCGATCCAAAGCCAGCGCCGGCAAGGCGCGTGGCGCCGCCCATAGACTCTATGGGCAAGCCGCGCAACGCAGCCGCCGCGGCTTTGGATCGCAACCCTGAGGGACGGGACGGATTTCGCCCAGGGCTTTGTCGCTCGTCGCTCATTGGCAATGAGCCAACTTCGCTCCTCGCTTCGCGCCCCTGAACGAAATCCCTCGCCGTCGCGGCCACGTGCAGCCCTGAGACAGGTTCCTTGCGTAAACTCCGCTTTTTCGGCCGCTGGCGCCTTGCATCCATCCGCTTGATCGGGTTAATCAAACGCGGCTCCGCTCGTTTTTCTTTGCTGCCATTTCGACACTTCCGCCGTCCCTGGCAGTCGCGCAGGAATGACAGTGTTATTCGTGCGGCCCGATGTAATCGCGCTTGCCGAGTTCGACGCCGTTATGACGCAGAATGTCGTATGCCGTCGTCACGTGGAAAAACAGGTTCGGCAACACGAACTCGAACAGGTAGCGCTGTCCGGTAAACGCCCTCGGCTTGCCGCGGGTTATGATTTCGACCTTGCGCTCCTCGGAGCCGTCGATCTGCTCGGGCTTTACCGTCTTGATGAAGTCGAGCGTCTTGTCGATGCGTGCGTAGAGTTCCGCGAGCGTGCGCTCGTTGTCTTCGAACTTCGGCGGCTCGATCCCCGCAAGCCGCGCGGTGCCGTTCTTCGCCATGTCACAGGCGATCTGTACCTGCTTCGGTATCGAGAACATGTCCGGGTAAAGCCGCGCATCGACCAGCACTTGCGGATCGAACTTGTGCGCCTGCGCGTGCGCCTCGCCCTTCTTCAGGATTGCGGTCAGGTTGGCGAGCATGCGCTCGAACACGGGAACGGAAGCCTGGTACATCGACAACGACATAACGATACCTCGCGAAACATCGGGATAATTTTTTTACCGCGCCGAGCGCGGCGACGGTGGCGGAATTTTACTCCAATGCGGCCGGCTTGCCGGCACGCGCAGCCTGCGCTTCGAGCCACGCCAGCTTCTCGGAGCGGCGCAGGCGCTTGAGCGCGGCTTCCAGTTTCAGTGCGGCGGAGCGATCGGCTACCTCGACGGCAGCGCGCAATTTCGCCGGCGGATTCGCGCGGGTGAACCGCGCGCCGCGGCGACTGCCATCGTGCTCGGCCATCCGTCGCTCGATGTCGGTGGTGATGCCCGTATACAAGCGTCCGCCACGACATTCGAGAACATAAACAAACCAGGCGCGCCGGAGACCGGTCATGCAGACTCCTCTTGTGATCCTGCGGCGAAATTCTATACTCGTGACATCAACAATTCAGAACTATCGTACGGAGCGCGCATGCCCAAGCTCGATCTCGAATCCATTCCCGTTCATACCGGCTCATCCTATCCCGCGCCATTTCATGAGCCCTGCGCCACGCGCAAGCGGCAGCGGCTCGGCGATGCCGGCGGCCTGACGGACTTCGGTATCAATCGTCTCGAACTGCCGCCGGGACCCTGGTCGAGCCAGCGCCACTGGCATTCGACCGAAGACGAATTCGTTTACGTACTGTCGGGCGAGGTGGTTCTGGTAACCGACGCCGGCGAGGAAGTCCTGCACGCCGGCGACTGTGCCGCGTTTCCAAAGAACGTCGCCAACGGCCACCACTTGATCAACAAGTCCGACCGCCCCGCGGTTTGTATCGAAGTCGGCAGCCGCACGACAACCGATGTCTGCACTTACTCCGACATCGACATGCGCATCGACAGCCGCGACGAGCGCTACAGGCACAATGACGGTACGCCGTACCCGGCGCGCGGTTGAGCGGCTACAGGCCGGGCGAACCGCCGTCTTCGCCGGGACCGACGCCGCGCGCGAGATTGAGCAGTGTGTATGAACGTTCTTTCCCGTGCAGCGTCCGGCCCGAAGCGGTGCGCAGCGTGACGTCCCGCTGCACCACGATTTCGTCGCCGATAATAATGCCTCGGCAGATCGTCGTGTAACCGTGCCAGCGGCTCTCTCCGGGAACGACCGAAGCGGCGACAGTCTTGCCGTCGCTGGTCACAATGCTGATTGTCCTGGAGCGTTGATCGTCGAGAGACTTCCCTTTGCCGCTGCCGGTGCGGACGAGGGTGACGATGTGATTGGCGGGATCGGCCCGAACGACGCGCACATGCTCGGTGCCCGGCGGGCCGAGTTCCCATGCTTCGTCAATCTTCGCGCTCCAGCCGGTCCCGGCATCGAGTTTCTCCGGGACGTGCCCCCATAGCAGCGGATTGAAAACCAGTCCGCTGGTTTCGCGATCGATTTTGCACTGGCCCTTGCGGCAATACGTCATACCGTCGTTCAGCAGTTTTACCGTAACGCTGCCACTCGCGAAGCCGTCGACGCGATAGGACTGGCTGAATATCACCGCTTCCGGAGCTACCGTGGCAACCGTGTAATCCGCGGTTCCGCTGATGCGGTGCACGTAGTCCTTGAACCCGGTGCCGGTGATTGCGACCGTTTTGGAAAACACGGTCGCAAGATGTTCACCAGGCGTGAATGATGGCTTCAGATACTGGTCGACTTCGTTGCCGGATGCCTGAGCCGCTCCGCCAACCGCGGCCGACAAATGAAAATTGCCAACGCTGCGTGAATCTTCACGTGATTGTTCTCCTGTTGCTGTAATCAATGAACGTGCGAACAGTCATGCCGCCCGTCTCGTCGATCATCTTTGGGCGCTGCCATGTGCAGCGTTGGCATCGAGCCATGGCGCGAGCGACACGCGCCAGATGTTGTACTGGCCGTTGTTCCAGACGGAAGCCGCGTTGTCGCGCTCCGCCTGCCGGCGCGTACGCGGGAAGTGGCTTGGCACCAGCCGTTCGCTCGAAAAGTAGAGTGTCTTGCCGTCGGGCGACAACCGCGGTTCTGCATCGGAGCCGGGCGCGTTCACAACAGTCCCCATGTGAACGGGCGTGCCCCAGCCGTGCTTGCCGCGGAACACGATGAACA
>DASSOO010000272.1:0-6705 GCA_035700455.1 Gammaproteobacteria bacterium | reverse complement strand
CGCGGACGTGATGATTGCCGGCGGCGCCGAAGAACTGAGCATGGGACCGAGCGCGGTGTTCGACACGCTGTTCGCGACCAGCACGCGCAACGACGCGCCGGAAACGACGCCGCGCCCGTTCGACCGTGACCGCGACGGCCTCGTCGTCGGCGAAGGCGCGGCGACCCTCGTACTCGAAGAACTGGAACATGCGCGTGCGCGTGGTGCACCGATCTACGCCGAGGTCGTCGGCTTCGGCACCAACGCCGACGGCGCGCATGTGACGCAGCCGCAGGCCGAAACCATGGCAGCTGTAATGCAGCTCGCGCTCGACGACGCCGGCCTTGAACCCGGTGCGATCGGCTATGTCAGCGCGCACGGCACCGCGACCGACCGCGGCGATGTCGCCGAGTCGATAGCGACGCGCGAAGTCTTCGGCGGCGCGATGCCGATCAGCTCGCTGAAAAGCTATTTCGGCCACACCCTCGGCGCGTGCGGTTCGCTCGAGGCGTGGCTATCGATTGAGATGATGCGCAACAACTGGTTCGCGCCGACGATCAACCTCGACAATATCGATCCGGCCTGCGCCGAACTCGACTACATTACCGGCACCGGCCGCGAACTCGACATCGAATACCTGATGAGCAACAACTTCGCGTTCGGCGGCATCAACACCAGCCTGATTTTCAAACGCTGGCGCGACTGACGGTTGGCACCGGAGCAGTGTTTTATTACACGCGCTCCAGTGGCACCAGGTCGCAAAACGCAAACCGCCCATCGCGCAACACGTGCTCCCCGGTCCTGATCGCGATCGGCTCGCGCAGCAACGGGCCCGCATACACGAAGCTGTGGAACTCGCCGTTCTCACCGCACGGATCGCAGTCACTCGGCAGTTCGCCCAGCAACTCCGTATCGTATTCGCGGCCGGCAAAGGTCGCATCGATCGCCTGCGTATCGACGCAGCTTAAAGTGGCGCGAAAGTTGTGCTCGACGAACCGTTGCGCAAGCGCCGCCGTTGATTGCCCCCACAGCGGAAACACGCACTGCATCTCCACTTCCGAGAGTTGGCGCTCGCGATAAGCGCGGATATCGGCAAGGAATATGTCGCCGAATGCGACATGCCGGATACCGCGGCCACGATAGATTTCCAACTGCGTTCGCATCGCTGCAGCGTATTCGTCGTTGGCGACCTTTTCCGGCAGATAAATTTTGTCGAGCGGTATGCCGAGCGACGCCGCCTGCGCATCGAGCAGGCCCTCGCGCACCCCATGCATACTGATGCGGCCGTGTGCGCGGTTGACGGTAGTCAGTAGTGCCATCACCTCGTAATGACCGTCGCCAAGCAACGCCTCGAGAGCGAGCATGCTGTCTTTGCCGCCGCTCCAGGAAAGGATTATCGGGATGGGCATGTGATGGACAGCCCACCGTAAGCGCGCGACCTTTTGCTCTGACATGTTCTTTTCCTGACTCGCAACAAAAAGTCGAATTGAACGAAATGCCAGACGGTTTTGAGGCGATCTCAGGTCGCAGGCGAAACGACATCGGCTTCGCCGGGCACCGGCGGCTTCGCACCCACAACCAAAAGCCACAGGCAAGTTCCGATTTCGCCGATACTGGCCGGCAATAGGATTAAGCTTGGGATGGCAGTCTCCGTAAAGCCAGCAACGAAATCGAACAGATAGCTGAAGCATCCGACCATCAGCAGGACGCCCAGAGCCTTGGGAAGAACCCCGGATTTGAACACCAGATAACCGAATGGGAACAACCACAGTCCCCAAAAAATCTCGCATAAAAGAATGGTATTGCTATAGGAGTCGAGCAACAACCTAACCTGAGTGTCCAGTTGATCCGTCGTAAGTGCCCGAACTAATTTGTCGTCACTCAACAACGACAGGACATCCATCTTATTAGCCACGGCGCCGAACGCAATGGGTATGCTGACGGCGACGAGTGTCACCATCGCTACCGCGACGCTTTTGTTCACGTTCCGGAGCAGCCTGTACAGGGCGAACGCCAGCGGCAAAAACAGGGTGTACTGGATCAACTCGCTCAGGATGCCGAGCCGGAACAGCGACTTGAGCGCGACGATTTTGTCGACAGTCGCGTGCACATCGCCGGGTACGTGAATCTGCGCCGGCACGTAGCCGAGGCTGAAGATGCCGGTCAAGGCAACGACCAGGTAAATAGCGCCCGCCGTTCTTGCGCGGCGTCGGTTCGCCCGCATGCCGGTACGCCCTTCGATCACTGTCGACGCTCGGAGGCAACGCCGAGCGGCCGGTCTGGCGCCGGCCGCAGCGCCGCAAAACCCGCGCTGGGCCAACGCCACGCGTACCAGACTATTAAAACCTGCAACGTAATTTCGATGGCGCTCATAACGATATAAAACGCCCATGCGCCCGGTAATGTCAGGAGAATGATAACGGTCAGGATCGTACTCATGAGGATATTCAGCCAGCGCGTCAGCTGGCGTGGTGCCGCCGTCGACAGGAAGATCATGATGGCCGGAACCGCCACCAGGATCGCGACCGCAACCAGCGTGCCCTGACTGGTCGGACCGAGCGGGCCTTGCCCGTCGAGGATTCCCCGGAGGTTTCCCGGCCGATAAAGCCCCCAGAAATCTCCATAGATGTAACAGAACATGATTGCCGTCCATAGCGCGGACAGCTTCAGCCTGACAGGCACCGTCGTATCGTCAAGATCACCGGATTTCATGTCATTCCTTTAGTTTTGGCCGGCGAGCAGTTTTTTCGGCCCTAGATATCCCGCAGCGCCGTCGCCACCGGCAGCCTTGCGGCACGGATCGCAGGGAACAGGCCGCCGACGAAACCCATTGCCACGGCCCACGCAGCACCGATCATAAGCACCGCCGGCGTTACCGCAAGCGTAAAGGCGACCTGCGTCGCCGTGTCGATGCTGCCGTTGTAATTCACCGTGCTTGCGTGCAGGTTGTTGAATCCGAAGTAGGCCAGGGTGCTGCCAATCGCGGCACCGGCGAGGCCGAGCAGCAGGCTTTCCGCCAATACCGAGGCCAGAACGGCGCCGCGCCCGAAGCCCAACGCACGTAACGTGGCGATTTCGCGCGTGCGTGCCGCCACCGCCGAGTACATCGTGTTGAGTGCGCCGAAGATTGCGCCAATACCCATCAGCAACGCGACGGCGCCGCCAATCCAGGTGATGAACTGTGCAATGCGCCGCGACTGCCGGGCGTAGTAGGCGCGTTCCTGCCAGACGCTGACACTCAGCTGCGGATTGCTTTCAAGCGCGTGTTCGAAGGTGTCGAAGGCTTGCGGCGAGGCGAGTTTGACGATGTCCGCCGAATACTTGTTTCCACTGTGCGCAACGTCCTGCAGGACGTGCGCGTCCGTCCACACTTCCGAGCCGTAGAGCGTGTCGCCGGCATCGAATATCCCGACGACCGACCACCGGCGTCCGCCCTGGGTCACCTGGCTGCCGAGCGTAAGACCGTGGAAACGGGCCGCCGCGCCCTCGCCGACGACAATTTCGTCGAGCCCGGGTCGAAACATGCGGCCGCGGACAATGTGCACCGCCGGATGGATACGGAATGCCATTGGCGTCACGCCGCGAAACACAATGGTGGCGCGCGTGCCGCTCACGGCGTAGCGAACGTCGAAGCTCGCCATGACCTCCGGCGCGACGGCAGGTTTGCCGCCGATGCGCGCGACGCCCGGCGCCTGCGCGATCGCGTGTACCTGGTCGGCGCTGAGCGAGCTGTAGACTTCGGTGTTGACGCCGCTGTTCAGCACGATCGCGACGTCGGGTGAGCCGGCGTGTTCAAAGGCGCCGCGAAAGCCGGTCGCGACAGCGAGCGCGGCAATCAGGATGCCGACGACTGCGGCGAAGCCGCTGACGGTAATCGCGGCGCCGCCGCGGCGCGCCCCCAGGCTGGACAAATTCAGCCGGCATGCGGCCAGCAGTTCGCGCAATACCTTGCCCATCAGGCCCGCCTTAATGAGTCTGCCGTACGCAAGCCGCTGACGCGCGCGATCGGCAGTGCCGCGGTTGCAGCCGCCATTACTGCCGCGAGCACGGCACCGAGTACGATCGCGGCAGGCGTGATCGCAAAATCTCCCATCATCGACAGTTGGTCGCCGAAGACAGCGGTGGTTGCGCAGGCAATTCCGAGGCCAAGCAAGCCGCCGACACCGACCAGCAGCGCCGCCTCGGCGAGCACCAGCGCAACCAGCGCTCGTGGTGTGAAGCCGAGCGCCTTGAGCGCCGCGAATTCCGCAAGCCGTTCGCGGACCGCCTGCGTGAGGCTGCTCGCCGTGACCAGCAGCATGCTCAGGAACCCGATGACGATAACGGCGGCGGCAATCGTGCCGACGGCGCCGAAACGCATCAGTAGATTCTGCACCATGCCCTTGACGACTACGGTTTTGGTCGGTGCGGCACTGTTCGCAAACATCGCATCCACTGTGTCGGCAATCGCCGAACCGTCGCGCTGGTCGCGTACCTGGATGAGCTCGTAGTCGATGGTGTTGGTGCCGGACCACGCATGCAGATAATCCGGATGCACGATGATGCCGTCGCCGACATTGAGCGCATCGTCGGGCTCCGTCCAGATGCCGTCCACGGTGAAGTGCAACGTATCGCCGCCGGGCCGCTGTGCCTTCGCCGCTGCGATCAGCGGTATATGATCGCCGACCTTCCAATGGAATCGCTTGGCAACGCGCTGCCGCACGACCGCGCCGGTACGATCTTGCAACCAGTGTCGTAGCTGTGTCGGCGGAATCGACAAGTATGACAACATCGCGAAGTACGACTGCGGCGGCGCCGAGGTAACGAACAAGGTGTTTTTCGGCGACTGATACTGCACGAGTACCGCGTTCAGCGGTAGCGTCCGCAGCACGCCGTGCAGCGCCGCCACCTTGGCGTCATAAGCGAGCGGCATCGGGTTATGCTGCTGGCCGAACATCACCAGCATGTCGGCGCCCTGCACTTTGACCTCGCCGGAAAAGCTTTGCCGCAGCGCCATCAATCCGCCGTAGAGGATAAAGGCGACCACCACCGTCAGAAAGGTAAAAACAGTGCGCGCCTTTTTGCGTTTCAGGTTGCTCCAGACCAGCGGCAGAAACTTCATCGTCCGCTCAGTCCCGCAGCGCCGTTGCGACCGGCAGCCGCGCGGCGCGGATAGCGGGGAACAGCCCGCCGACGAGCCCCATCAGCAACGCGTAGCTCATGCCGGTTGCGAGCAGCATCGGCGTCACTGCAAAACTGAACGCGAGCACCCCGCCGTTACCGATGGTACTGGCCTGGAACCCGTTGAACAGGAGGTAGCCGAGGGCACTGGCCGCTGCACCGCCGGCCAGGCCGAGCGCCAGCGCCTCGGCGATAACCGACAGCACTACCGGCGAACGGTTAAAGCCGAGTGCACGCAGCGTCGCAATTTCGCGCGTGCGCGCGCTGACCGCTGCGTACATCGTGTTGAGCGCGCCGAAAACGGCGCCGATACCCATCAGCAGCGCAACAATTCCGCCGATGATCCCGATGAAGCTACTGATGCTTTTCGATTGCTCGCGAAAAAAAGTACTCTCGCGATCGACGGCGACGCCTAATTGCGGATTGGACTTCAGCCATTTTTTGAAGCCGTCGAATACGCCGGCGGAAGTCAGGCGTACATAGACGGCCGAAAAAGTATTGCCCGCGTTGTACGCCGATTGCAGGTCGTGGATGTCGGTCCAGATTTCCGACTCGTGCATGTCGCCGCCGGATGCAAAGATACCGACGACTTTCCACGCATGATGATTCCATTTAAAAGTATGGCCGAGCGCCAGTTCAGGGAACTCCCGTGCGGCCATGCGCCCGACGACGACTTCGTCGATGCCGGATTTGAACGTACGGCCGGCAACCAGGTGCCACTTGCGCCAGATCTGGTCGGCGAGCGGCCCGACACCGCGCATTGTCACATCGGCCAGGTCGCCGGTGGGCTTGTGCAGCTTTGCCGACGTCACCATGTCGCCCATAGCGACCGCCCCGTGAGCTCCCTGCAGAACGCCGGGTGCCTGGCCGATCGTGCGTACCGCGTCGAGGCCCAGCATGCCGGGACCGTCCTTCGAGACGATAGCAACATCGTCGGAGCCGGTATGCGCCCATACGGCGCTCAAGCCGGCGCGGATCGACAGCAGGCCGATAAATACCAGCACAACGCCGGCGAAGCCGATGACGGCGATCACCGCCGGCTGCATGCGAAAGCGCAGGCTGCCGAGGCTGAACGCGCAGACGGAAAGGGTTTCCCGCAGCCAGATTGCGAATGTCATGTCAGTTTCTCCGCAGTGCGTCGGCCGCCTGCAGCCGGAAAATGTGGCCGAGGGGCAGACCGCCGGAAAACAGTCCGAACAACGCCATCAGACCGACGCCCAGTCCAACCGCCACGAGCGGCAGCGTGAACGCCGGCAGAATGTCCTGTACCGCTTCGGCGAGCGTGTGCGTCAGGCCCCACGCCGCCAGCAGGCCGAGTCCGCCGCCGATCACGGTGATGCCGATAGCCTCGCACAGCACCAGACTGGAGACGGTGGTGCGTGTAAAGCCCAGCGCGTTCAGCGTCGCAAGTTCGGCGGTACGTTCGCGGACCGACTGCGCGGTCGTGTTGACGGTGACCAGCAGCATGCTGAAGAACACCGCTGCGCCGACGATAAGCGTGATGAGCGTGATGTTGCCGAACTCGCGGATGAAGGTTTGCGTCTCGGCGACTTCCGATTCGGTCTG
>DASSOO010000271.1:0-5045 GCA_035700455.1 Gammaproteobacteria bacterium | reverse complement strand
ATGATGCGCGCGAACGGCGTTTGCATCTCACAGCGTCCGGCCGGAAAAAGCTTGAAGCCGCGTTTCCGGCGTGGAAGTCGGCTCAGGACATGGTCGATCGCGCGCTCACCGAACAAGGAAACTTTCATGGACGGTATGCGAGCACCGGTTGAAGCGATCTACCGTGCCGAGTCGCGCCGGATCCTCGCGACGCTGATTCGCCTGCTTGGCGGCTTCGAGCTCGCCGAAGAAGCCATGCACGAGGCCTTCGCGGCCGCACTGGAACAGTGGCCGCGCGATGGCGTGCCTGAAAACCCGCGCGCCTGGCTGGTGACGACCGGCCGTTTCAAGGCCATCGACGCCATTCGCCGCCGCGCCCGCCTGGACGCCGCCCGGAACGAAATTGCCGCCGGTTTGGATAACGAGGCGGAAGCACAGGAAACCGGCGACGTCGACGCTGTCGAAGACGACCAACTGCGGCTCATCTTCATTTGCTGTCACCCGGCATTGGCGCCGGAAGCGCAAGTTGCCCTGACGCTGAGGGAAATGTGCGGCCTCACGACCGAAGAGGTCGCGCGTGCCTTTCTGATTGCGCCGGCCACAGTCGCCCAACGCATCGTGCGCGCCAAGCGCAAAATCAAGGAGGCCCGCATCCCGTACGAAGTGCCGTCGCTGGCGGAACTGCCGGCGCGGCTGGACAGCGTCCTCAACGTCATCTACCTGGTGTTCAACGAAGGCTATTCCGCCTCTTCCGGCGACACGCTCACCCGGCCGGATCTTTCGGGCCAAGCCATCCGGCTGGGACGGCTGCTGGCCGACCTGCTGCCGGAGCCCGAGACGCTGGGCCTGCTCGCGCTGCTGCTGCTGCAGGAATCGCGCCGCGCGGCACGCACGACGCCGGACGGCGATCTTGTCCTGCTCGACGAACAGGATCGCTCGCTGTGGAACCGTGCACAGATAACCGAAGGTGTTGCCTTGACGCAGCAGGCCCTGGCCTCGCGCCGCTTCGGCCCGTACACGCTGCAAGCGGCGATTGCCGCCGTTCATGCCGAGGCGCCGGAGGCGGCCGCGACCGACTGGAACCAGATCGTCGGACTGTACGAGCTGTTGGCACAGGCGATGCCCTCGCCGGTTATCGAGTTAAACCTTGCCGTCGCGGTGGCAATGCGCGATGGCCCTGAAGCCGGGCTTGCGCGCATCGACGCGATCCTCGCCGGAGGAGAACTCGCCGGCTATCACCTGGCGCATGCGGCCCGGGCCGACATGTATCGGCGGCTCGGGCGCGCCGCCGAGGCGAAGGAAGCTTATTGCCGTGCACTCTCCCTTGCGATGCAGGAGCCGGAACGGCGGTTCCTGGAGCGACGGCTGCGGGAAGTTGGAACGTGAATCTCCCTCACCCGGCGGGAAAGCGGGTAAGAAAAGATTTTTTCGTGCGGCTGTCGATTTCGGCGATCGCCAAACGACTGGTTATTGAAAACGGCCGCATTCCGGCCCTTCGGAGTATGCAATGAAATACCTCTGCCTGGTCTACAGCGACGAAAAGGCGCTGCATTCGCTCCCCGAGAGCCCGCGTGATCCCGAGTGCCATGCCTACGCCGAGTCAGTCCGCGACAGCGGGCGGATGCTGGCGGCCGAGGCACTGGAACCGGTGGACACGGCGACGACGGTGCGGGTTCGCGGCGGCCGCATGTCGATCACCGACGGCCCGTTCGCGGAGACGAAGGAACAGCTCGCCGGCTTCTACCTCGTTGACGCCCGCGACCTGAACGACGCCATCCAGATCGCCGCCGGCATCCCGGCCGCCCGCGTCGGCAGCGTCGAGATACGCCCGGTCCGAACTTTGGACACGGAGTAAGACGCCGTGAAACTTTACTACTCTGACGTGCTCTCGCCCCGAAAAGCCTGCACGGTCGCAAAATACCTCGATGCGCCGGTAGAGTTTGTTTTCATCGACCTTGGGAAGGGCGAGCACCGGACACCGGAATACCGCGCGCTCAATCCGAACGCGAAAGTGCCGACGCTGGTCGACGGCGACCGAACGCTCTGGGAAGCCGACGCGATCATGTGCGAGCTGGCGGAGCGAGCGGGGTCGGATCTGTGGCCCCACGACCGGCGCCAGATCGACATCGTGCGCTGGTTCAGCTGGAGCCAGCAGCATTTCACCAACGCTACCGGAAGCCTGTATTTCGAACACATCATCAAGCCGCGCTTTGGCCTGAGCGGCCCCGACGCGGCGGTGGTCGAAAATGCGCAGGCGGAGTTCCGCCGCTACGCGGCGGTACTCGATGCACACCTCAACGGCCGCCGCTGGCTGATCGACGACAGTCTGACGCTTGCCGATTTCGCGGTTGCGGCAGCCCTGCCCTTTGCCGAGTCGGCGCACATTCCGCTCAATGAGTTCACCAACGTTCACCGTTGGCACGAACGCCTGAATGAACTGGAAGCGTGGCGCGAACCGTTTCCGGCGACCGCCGAAACCACTGGAAAGGAATAACAACATGCAACGCAACTATCCGCTGATGGCGCTTCTGCTGCTGGTTTTTTTGGGAGCGGCCGGCGCCGCGTGTGCCGCGAGTGTGACCTACGATATCGACCCCGATCACACCTACCCGAGCTTCGAAGCCGATCACTTGGGCGGCCTGTCGGTGTGGCGCGGCAAGTTCAACCACAGCCGCGGCGTCGTAATGCTGGACAAGACGGCAAAGCGCGGCAGCGTACATATTGTCGTCGACGTTGCGAGCATCGATTTCGGGCTGGACCAGTTGAACGCAATTGCCCGGGGGCCAAAACTCTTCGACGCGAAGAAGTACCCGAAGGCCGTATACGACGGCAGGCTGACGGACTTCGTCGATGGCGCACCGACGCGCGTCGTCGGCCGGCTCACGCTGCACGGCGTAACCCGGCCACTCGACCTCACCCTCGACTCGTTCAAATGCATCCCCGACCCGCTGGTGAAGCGGGAACGCTGCGGTGCCGACGCGCTGGCGCATTTGAAGCGCGACGCGTTCGGCATCGACGCCGGCAAGGACTACGGCTTTCGCATGGACGTGACGCTGCGCATCCAGGTGGAGGCGATTGCGAAGCCGGACGGCACCGCCGCCGGCAATCATCAAATGCTTTGACCAGTCGAACCTCCAGGAGAACCGCCATGAAGAACTTTCTCGCCGTCTACACCGGCACCCCCGCGAGCATCGAAAACTCGGGTTGGAACAGCTTGAACGAAGAAGCGCGCCGCGCCCGCGAGAGCGCTGGCATTGAAGCGTGGCAGAAGTGGGCACAGGACAACAGTGACTTCATTGTCAGCGGCGGCGGGCCGCTCGGCAAGACCAAGCGTGTGTCTGCCTCGGGCATCGTGGACACCACAAACGAGTTGTGCGCCTACACCGTTGTCCGGGCGGAATCCGAGGAAGCTGCCGCGAAACTGTTTGAAAATCATCCGCATTTCTCGATCTTCCCCGGCGACGCGGTCGAGATCATGGAATGCCTGCCGATTCCGGGAATGCAGCAATGAGCGCCAGGAGCGAACCATGAGCGATCACGCACTACCGCCTGTCGTCGATGCCGATACCTGGCAGCGCAAGCTTGACGAGCTGCGCGCGCGGGAAAAAGCGGCGACCCGGGAGCTGGATGCGATCGCTGCCCAGCGCCGCCGGCTGCCAATGGTCCGGCTGCCCGACTACACCCTGGACAGCGAGCAGGGCCCGGTTCGCCTGGTCGATATCTTCGGCGGCCGTTCGCAGTTGATCGTCTACAACCACATGTGGTCACCCGGCGAGCAATGGCATTGCCCGGGCTGCACCGGATTCACCTCGGAGTTCACCCGGCTGGAATTCCTTGACGACTACGATGCCCGATTCGTCATCGTCACCCAGGGGCCTATCGGCGAGGCGCTGGCATACAAGCGCCGGGTCGGCAACCTGATGACCTGGTACTCCACGGCGAACAGTTCCTTCGGTGCCGACGTCGGCGCACCGCCCGGAGGCGGGTTCGCCGTCAACGTATTCCTGCGCGATGGCGACACCGTTTATCGCACCTGGCACACAAACGGGCGCGGCACCGAGCAGCTCAGTCACCGCTTCGCCTTGATCGACCTGCTGCCGTATGGGCGCCAGGAAGAGTGGCAGGACTCGCCCGAAGGCTGGCCGCAGGGGCCGACGTACGGCCGGTGGCGCAGCTCCCGCGATATAGCCGCGAGGTACGGTGATGAAAACTATCGAGGCGAAACCGTGTCCTCCCAAGTTTGATCTCGACAGGAGGAATGTCATGTCCCTTTGCCACGAGGTTATCCCTTGCCTCCGGTTCGACGAACAGGCCGCGGCTTTTACACGTCGACTTTCGGGAACTCGCGGATTACCCGGATTGCGCGCCACCGCAAAGCCGCCGAAGATACTTTGAGTAACCCGGAGCGGACGATGGCGGCAATGCTTCAAACGAAGACGCTCGACATAAGTACGCTCGCGAACGCGTGAAACCGTAAGGAGACAACCATGCGATTCATGATGCTGATGATCCCGAAAGGCTATGAAGATGCCGCTCCCGGTACGATGCCGGACCCCGACGCGGTCGCGGCGATGACGAAGTACAACGAATCGCTCCATCAGGCCGGCGTGCTGCTCGCGCTCGACGGATTGCACCCGCCGTCGATGGGGGTACGCGTTTCGTTCCGGGACGGCAAGGCGCTGGTTACCGACGGCCCGTTCCCCGAAACCAAGGAAGTCCTCGGCGGCTACTGGATGATCGACGTGAAGTCGCTCGACGAGGCCATTGACTGGGCGAAGCGTTGTCCGGCGTCGGACAACGAAGTCATCGAAATTCGCCAGGTGATGGAGCCGTCGGACTTCGAGCAAAACGAGGCGATCGAGCGCGAGCGAAAGCTTCAGGAACAACTTGCCAGGAACACGCAATGAAAACCAATACCTATCTTTTCTTCAACGGCAACTGCAAGGCGGCATTTCAGTATTACGAACGGCACCTCGGCGGCAAGATCGAAATGATGCTCACCGCCGCGGACGCGCCGGAGCCTATGCCCGGCGGATCGCCGGACGCGATCATGCACGTCCGCATGA
>DASSOO010000270.1:0-4411 GCA_035700455.1 Gammaproteobacteria bacterium | reverse complement strand
CCCAGTACGTAGCCCAGCGCCGTCACGCCCACCCACGGAATCAACACGTAGGCGACGAACACCACCGAGCGGCCGTTATTGACGACGATGCCCGGCGCGTGGAGGAAATGCCACAGCGGAGCCAGTGCACCGAAGGCCGTTGCGTTTATGCCGTCCAGCGCGTTGTGACCGGCAACCATGACAACGCCGACGGCAGCAATGGCCCAGTTCGGCAGCCAGAGCAGACCGGCCAGTGCAACCATTGCCCAGCCAAGCCCCCAGAGAACGGTGATGATTGTCGTCTGGTAGTCGAAGTTGAATTGCAGCGCAAAGCGCATCACGACCAGCTCGAGGAACATCAGCCAGATGCCGCGGGCGAGCAGAAACCATGACAGCTCCCGCTTCGACAGGCGCCGTTGGGCGAGATACGCGCTCGTGCCGGTAAGCAGAAAAAAGACCGGCGCACAGATGTGCGTGATCCAGCGCGTAAAAAACAGCGGCGCGGTAGTCACCGCAAGGTCGGTCGGCCGTATCGCGAGATTTCCAAAGAAGTCGTGGGTGTGATCCAGGGCCATCAAAATGATGATGATGCCGCGGACGACGTCGATCGACTCGATGCGGACCCGCTCGGGCGATACGACTTCGGGTATCGCTCGAACTTCCGCCGAACCCGCAAGCACATGCCCATTGGTGTTCGGCCACAATCGCATAGGCCTCGTTCTCCGGACGCGCTCTGAACCGGCGCGAGCGGTCCTACTATATGTGCGCAATCATCCACGCTTAAAGGGCCAGATCGTTGATAATCTTTGGTGCCATTTTCCTGTCCGCGCGCGGGGACGACCCCCCACGGCTACACCGGCTCGCCGAGGCTTACGACAAGGTTTGAGAGGGAAGCTATTGCCGTTCCCGTTCACCTTCCAGCAATCGTGTTTTTCGCTCCAGCCCCCAGCGGTAACCGGCGAGGCTGCCGTCGGCGGCGATCACGCGGTGACACGGAATCAGCAACGCGATCTTGTTGGCGGCGCACGCGGACGCGACGGCACGCACCGCACCCGGTCGACCCACGCGCGACGCAACTGCCTTGTAGGACGTGGTTTCGCCGAGCGGAATCTTGCGCAGCGTCTTCCAGACGCCGGCCTGAAACGCGGTACCCTGAATATCCATCGGAAGATCCAGCGCCTCGCGCGGCAACAGCACAAAATCGCGTACCCGATCGAACCAGTTGCGCAACCGCTTCTCGTCGTTCCTGAAGCGGGCTTGCGGAAAGGCGGCATGCAACTCCTCGAGCATCGCGCCCGGCTCCTCGCCGAACGCGAGCCAGCAGATGCCCTTGCTTGTCGCCGCCATCAGCATCCAGCCAAGATCGGAAAGCCCCAGCCACCAGCCGATGTCGATCGCCTTGCGCAGCCGCCCCGGCGGCAGACCGAGATTCCGCGTCGCATTCGCGTATGCCGTGGTTGGTGATTCAAAACCGGCGGAATACACGGCATCCAGCGCGCTGCCGCCGGCTTCGCGCGCCAGCCGATGCAACTGCAACGCCTGGCGGTAGGCCCGTGGGCTTATCCCCAGGCGGCGCGTGAACTGTCGCTGCAACTCATAAGCGCTGACATCCAGCTCCTGTGCAAGCTCGGCCAGCACCGGCGCTTTTTCGGCTGTTTCGACGATCCTGCACGCGCGTAGCAGCGTGCGCGGCCAATCGATTTTTCTGTTACGAGAATTCATTGACGGAATACCGATCGATGGAATAAGGATAGACAGTCGTGAGAAATCCGGGTTGCGTGCGCACTCGCTCTATCCAGTTGACGACGCTCGGATAATCCTGCATCGGCAAACCTGCCTCGTCGGAAAACGCGACATACGCGTACAGTGACATGTCCGCGACGCTGTAAGTGTCCGCGAAAAATTCGCGGCTACCGAGCCAGGTGTTCATAATCGCAAGCGTTTTCAAACCCAGCGCGCGCTTGGTGTCGACTGTGTCACGGCTGCGCCGCGCCAGCTTGCCGGTCAGCGTCCAGTAGCGCAGCGACGCGATACCGTTCTGCACGTAGTCCTCCTCGAAAAACATCCAGCGCGCCACTTGCGCCCGCAGCCAGGTGTCGGATGGCAGATAGCGCGTACCTTCGGCGAGGTACATCAGGATTGCATTCGATTCAGGCAACACGCGCCCGTCTTCGAGTTCCAGCACCGGCACGGCGCCGACCGGATTCTTCGCCAGGAACTCCGGCGTCTTTGCCGTCTTCTCGAAGATACTCACCGGCACCGTCTCGTACTCGATGCCGAGATGGCTCAGCAGCAATCGGACTTTGTAGGCATTTTGCGAAGGCAGGTAATCGTACAGTTTCATCATTTCGGACAGCTCCGTGAATGGTTGCGCACAATGATAGGCGCTGAATCCGCCGACTTCTTCCGGTTTCTTGCGTCGCGCGCGTTCATGCCGAACGGCTGCTTAAGCTGGCGCAGCGGTAGAAATTGTCCTTACAAACGTTTGCGCCCATATCGGCGGTGAGCTAGATTCCGCCACGAGGCCATACGAAGCCTCTTTTAGGCAAATGCAGTAAAGGGAGACCTTCATGATTTACAAATATATTGGTGTTGCCGCGGCGGTAGCCGCGCTTGCAGCCTGCTCGACGCTCGGCCGGCTTACCGCAAAAGACTACACTTCGAACTCGGGGCAACGGGTGCTGGTCGCCCAGGCGGAGCCGGAATCCGGTTATGCCTGCAGCGAACTCGGCCAGGAGACGCACGACTGGGGGTTTTCGCAGCGATCGAACCAAGGTGCCGCAATGGAGAAGCTGCGCCAGGATGCGGCCGATGAGGCGGCATCGAAAGGCGCCAACTACGCCTATGTCGACATTCCGAGCGACAGCAGCGTCATGGGCTTCAATGTCAATGCGTTCAAGGACGCCACGGTAACTTATTACAAATGCGCGAGCCTGCCGCCCGCCTCGGCCTGATCCCCGGCGCAGGTAGCCGTGCCAAGCCGGAACACCGGGAAAAACTCGCAATGCGATTCGACCGGTAGCGTGTTCCAGGCCGGCGCCCCGCTGTCGATGGCGCGCCTGCCTTTGAGCGCGCGGCTTGTGCCGGTTCCGGAAAAATCTTACCCTACCCGTTTTTTCCACGGGTCGGGACGATGGCTGCGGTTTCAACTGAATTCGAGGCGGCGCACGCGCGCAAAATGATGGTCGAGCGCCAGGTGCGCACCTGGGATGTGCTGGACCAGCGGATCACCGACCTCCTCGAAGAGATGCCGCGCGATCGCTTCGTCCCGGAGCGCTTTCGCGCCTTGGCCTACGCCGATGCCCAGATTCCGCTCGGCGACGGTCAGATTATGATGGCGCCGAAGGTCGAGGGCCGGATGCTGCAGGCGCTCGCTGTCCAGCCGGGCGAATCGGTGCTCGAGGTCGGCACCGGCAGCGGCTTTATCGCCGCCTGTCTCGCGCGCCTTGGCGGCAACGTATTGAGCTGCGACAACCGCGCGGCCTTTCTCGGTGGCGCGCAAAAAGCCATTGCGGAGCTCGGGCTTGCCGACCAGGTCGAACTGCGCCACCAGGACAGCGCCCGGCTCGACTGGACGGAGCAGCGCTTCGACGTCATTTGCGTGACCGGTTCGGTACCGGTGCTCGATAATGGTTTTGCGGAACACCTCGAAACCGGCGGAAGGCTGTTTGTTGTCGTCGGCCAGGCACCTGTCATGGAAGCGATTTTGATCACGCGCATCGCCGCTGGCGAACTGGCACGCGAAAGTCTGTTCGAGACCGTGCTGCCGGCACTCGACAACGCGCCTGCACCGTCGCCGTTCCGCTTCTGAGATGCGCTCGATTCAAGTTACAGAGTTGGCGACGCTGCTCAAGGCCGACGACCGGGATTTCCGCCTGCTCGATGTACGCGAGGGCTGGGAATACCAGCTCGCGGCTATCGACGGCGCCGATTTGATCCCGATGGGCGAAATCCCGCGGCGTGTCGCCGAACTCGTACCCGAGCAGACGACTTTCGTCATCTGTCACCACGGCAACCGCAGCCGTACCGTCTGCCAGTTCCTCGACCAGCAGGGTTTCCGCGACGTCGTCAATGTCGAGGGCGGCATCGAGGCATGGGCAGAGGAAGTAGACCCGGATGTGCCGCGGTACTGACAGGCGGGACCCGGGGCTTGGAATTCGGGGTTCGGGTGGGCAACAGCCGTGGCAGCGGGACTGATTGCCACATCATTAATTGCCTGTGCGGCGTGCGTGGCCGCTTTCTTTTTTTTTCGTCAATCCAGGCGGCTGCGCGATGAACTCCACCGCACCGAAGCGCGCCGGCTGCGCAATCAGCTCAATCCGCACTTTTTGTTTAACACGCTGAATGCGATCTCCGAGCTTGGCTACCGGGATCCGGACGCAGCCGACCGCACCATTACCCAGCTCAGCAACCTGCTGCGCGTATCGCTCGA
>DASSOO010000269.1:0-3053 GCA_035700455.1 Gammaproteobacteria bacterium | reverse complement strand
CTTCAGCGACCAAGGAACGCGTGGGCGTGATCGGCGTCAGCGGTGTGCAACATCAGCAGATGACGGTGGTCGACGCGAGCAGCGGCAAGGTTCGTACCATTACGCCGCACGCGCTGTTCGTGTACGAATACAGTTGGTCGCGCGACGGCCGCCGCATCGCTTACGTCGCCGCGCCGCCGCCCGGTGAAAACAACTGGTGGGTCGCAAAGCTTTACACGCAGGCGCTTGATGCCAAAGAAGCAAAGCTCGTGCTCGATCCGGGCGCCGTCAAGGGCTCGCTGCACGGCCTGCAGATCGCGCTGCCGCGGTTCTCGCCCGACGGCAAACAGATCGCGCTGATCGGCGGACTGATGAGCGACCAGGGCGCCACCGGCGGCGACATTTACGTCGTCTCCGCCAACGGCGGCGCACCGGCCGACATCACGGCGGGCATCCACACTACGCCGTCGTGGCTCACGTGGACCGGCGACAGCCGCCTGCTGGTCGCCGCAATCGCCGGCGGCTCGACGCGTGTCTCGACATTTACGCTAAACGGCGATCATAGGGCTACCGAAAAACCGCTGTTCACCATCGACGCCGCGATCGGCGACGGCAGCGCCGCCAATGCGATTGCCCTCGATCATGCGCAGGATCGCTTCGCCT
Source organism: Gammaproteobacteria bacterium (assembly GCA_035700455.1). GTDB lineage: Bacteria > Pseudomonadota > Gammaproteobacteria > Natronospirales > DASSBR01 > DASSBR01. Next base: position 2,411 of record DASSOO010000269.1, on the reverse strand, counting down.
TCATTCACAGCAGCTTCGACCAGGCGCCGGAAATCTACGCCGGCCGCTTTGCAGTAAACGACGGCATACCCGATCAAATTGCGGCCGCGGCGCACGCGGTGACGCATATGAACGCAAGCGTCAAGCCGCTGTGGGGTAAGGCCGAGTCCGTCGAGTGGACCAACGAGGGCTACAACGTACAGGGTTGGCTGCTGTATCCGGCGCATTACGATCCGCACAAGACTTACCCGCTGATTGTCTACGTTCATGGCGGCCCGTCGTGGGCCGTACGCCCGAGCTGGCCCGGCGTCGGCTACGGCGGCGCGCCATTGTCCGCGCTCGGCTATTTCGTGCTGTTTCCGAATCCGCGCGGCAGCCTCGGCCAGGGCGAAAAGTTCGCGCAGGCGGTGCGCCGCGACATGGGTTACGGCGACCTGCGCGACATCCTCGCCGGCGTCGATGCGGTCGAAAAGAAAGTCCCGGTCGATCCGCGGCGCCTCGGCCTCACCGGCTGGAGCTACGGCGGCTTCATGAGCATGTTCGTACCGACGCAAACCGACCGCTTCAAGGCAGTCGTCGCCGGCGCCGGCATTTCCGACTGGAAGAGCTACTATGGCGAAAACTCGATCGACCAGTGGATGATTCCGTTCTTCGGCGCATCCGTGTACGACGATCCGGCGGCGTACGCGAAAAGCTCGTCGATCAACTTCATCAAAAACATCAAGGCGCCGACGCTGATCGTCGTTGGTGAGCGCGACGCCGAATGTCCGGCGCCGCAGTCGTTCGAACAATGGCATGCGCTGCGCGCGATGCACGTGCCGACGGAACTCGTCGTCTACAAGGGCGAAGGTCATCATTTCGTACAGCCGGCGCACCGCCGCGACGTGCTGGAACGCGCGCTCGCGTGGTTCCAGAAATATCTCGGCGCCGGCGCACATTGAAACGGAAATGCCCGGTACCGCTGTCGGGCAACGGCGACTGTGACCTGAGATCTAACTCCCGAGGCTCAGGCAAGGCGCGGTTCGGTCGAGGAGCGGAGACGGGGCTGCAACGCAGCGTCAGTCCGGCAGATACGATCTCAGGCCGGTAGCGGGGGTGCCGGCCGACCGATCTGCTCATACACCCAGGTGCGGAATGCGAGAAAACCGCGGTGCTCGCGGCTGCGCGACGGAAACACGAGGTAGAAACCGAACCTCGCCGGCAGGCGGCGGCGCGAGAGCGCGACCAGCCTCCCCGCCTCGATCAGCGGCCGCGCCAGGATCTCGCGGCCCAGCGCCACGCCGAGCCCCTGCACGGCCGCGTGAATCAATGCTTCGGAATCATTGAAGCCGGCGACGAAATGCGACGGCGGCGCACCGCCATAGCGCGCAAACCAGTCGCTCCACAAACCAGATGGATCTCCCAGTAACGGTGCGCGCGCCAGCGCCGACTGCTTCACCCCGCCCAGTTGCTTAAGCAGCGCCGGACTCGCGACCGGGCTCACCCACTCGTCGAACAGATGTTCGCTGTGAATGCCCGGCCAGCCGCCGGCGCCTCCGCGAATCGCCGCGTCAATCGGCTCGCGCTCGAAATCGACCAGTGCGGCATCGGAATGCAGATTCAGCTTCACTTGCGGATGCCGCGCCACAAAATCGGGGAGGCGTGGTACCAGCCACCCGTTGGCCAACAACGAGGTGGCGCTGACCGTGAACGTGGCACCGCTCCGTTGAAAACCCTGCAGTGCCCGTTCTATGTCCGCCAGCGGACTGTCGATAGCGCCGAACAGGCGCCGTCCGGCCGGTGTCAGGGAGACGCCGCGCGGACCGCGTACGAACACGCGCGTTCCGAGCCGGTCCTCGAGCTGGCGCATACGGTGGCTGAGCGCACTCACCGTCACGTGCATCGTTTCGGCGGCGCGCGTCAGGTTGCCGGCGCGCGCCACCGCGGCGAAGGCTTCGAGCAGGGCCAGCGGAATACGGTTCATATTGAAAAATTCTCAAGGCAGGCTTGCCAAACTTTCGCTACCGCGGCACGTAGCGCGCGCCTATCATCCAGTCCACTCAAGTCTACCGGAGAACCAGGGTCATGAAAAACTTACTTTCAGCTATCGGCACTCTGAGCCGCGACATGTTGTTTCTGCATGGTCACATTGCCACGCCACGCACGCTGCGGTTAATCGCCGACGGCACACCGCGCCGGTCGCGGCATGGCAAATCTGCATCTGCACCGAAACACGCAAGGCGCCCGCGCAGACGCAACGACGTGGCGCAGGTTCGCATCTCGGCACCGAGGTGAGTTCAATCGGTTGCCGTTGAGGTAGCGGCGGCGGAAGCGTATAAAGCTGACATCGGCTGCACGGCCGGCGGGAGACAAATCATGCAAATAAAAGCTCTTGCGTTGCTCGTGCTGCTGGCGGCGTGTGGAAGCGCCGCCGCCGCCAGCGACAGTTATTT
>DASSOO010000268.1:0-4033 GCA_035700455.1 Gammaproteobacteria bacterium | reverse complement strand
AAACGCGCGCCCGCACGGCCGGTGTCATGCCGGCGCCGCTATCGATGACGGAAACGCGGACGTAGCGGCCGGGAACGGCGTCAGGAATCGCCGCTGCGTCGGCTTCGGAGACGACGATGTTGGCCGTTTCAATACGAAGATTGCCGCCTTTGGGCATCGCGTCGCGCGCGTTGATGACGAGGTTAAGCAGCGCGGATTCGAGTTGGTGCGGGTCCACTTTGCAATGCCACAGGTCCTCGCCGCGCATGAAGCGTAGCCGGATGTGTTCCCCGACCGTTCGTTGCACCAGCAGTTCCAGGCCTGCGAACAGTTCGTTGACGCAGACGGCGCGCGGCTGCAGGCTTTGCCGGCGTGAAAAGGCGAGCAGTTGGCGGGTTAGCATGGCACCGCGGTCAGCAGCCTGGCGCGCGTGATCGAGCTGGCGTGCGAGCATCGGATCGGTCACGCGATGTTGCGCCAGCTCAAGGCTGGTGACGATGACTGCAAGCAGGTTGTTGAAGTCATGTGCAAGGCCGCCGGTGAGTTGTCCGACGGCTTCCATCTTCTGTGCCTGGCGGAGTTGGTCTTCGAGTTGGCGACGCTCGGTGATATCGGCGAGCACGCCGGCCATGCGTACGGGTTTGCCGCCTTCGTAATACGTCCGACCGTTGATGCGTACCCAGCGAACGGCACCGTCGTTGAGACGCTCGATGCGGCACTCGAATTCGACGCCGTCTCCGTCGGCGGCGCCGAGCAAACACGCATCGACGGTACCACGGTCCTCGGCGAGCACCAGGCTCATGAACGCTTCACGGCTCCACGATTGCCGAGGTTCGGCACCGAGGATCGCGTCGAGGCGCGGTGAGCGGTGAACGGTATACGTGGCGAAGTCCACACTCCAGTACGCGAGACCGGCAGCATCGAGTGCGATCTGCAGGTTTTCCTCCGCCGAGCGGCGCTGAAGTTCGGCTTGTTTCTGCTGCGCCAGGTCGGTAACGACGCCGCACAGAATGCGCTCGTGTTCGTGCGGCAGATCGATGAACGACAGGTAGGCGGGCAATGTTGCGTCGCCACCGTTAAGGAGTTCGAATTCCCCCTTGCCGCCGCCGGTCGAGCTGGCGGCCAACAGCGCGTTGAGCCGTGCGTGCTGCACAGCCGGGACGAAACGGAACAGCGAACCGCCGATGACTCTTTCCAGTGGCGTCGAGAGCATCGCCGCGAAGCGGCGGTTGCAGTAGAGGATGGTGCCTTCCGCGGATACCGTCACCGCACCTTCCTGCATTTGTTCGATCAGGACGCGGTACGGGTGGTCGGCACTTTCGAGCGTATAGACCTGCTGGCGGTTCTGTGCGTCGACGATGACCGCATCGACTTGGCCGCTGCGAATTGCGTCAAGCGTTTCTTCCGCCTCGTGCAGGCGCGCCTCCAGCTCGGCGATACGACGTTCGGAAGGGGTGCCGTCGGCGGCTGCAGGCATGGATCTCGCTCACTTCACCGCGGGCATCGGTGTGATATTCAGGCCGGTCAGAAGTTTCTCGCGATCGGACAAATCACCGATAACGCGGCGCAGAGGCGCGGGCAACGTCTTGATCAGTGTCGGCGCGGCGATGATCTGCGCCTCGCCGGCCGCGTCCGGGTTCTGGTAGATGTCGATGACTTCGAGCTCATAACGGCCCTTGAGATGATCTTCGCAGACGCGGCGGATGTTCTCGATCGCGCGTATCGAGCGAGGCGTCGAGCCGGTGACGTACAGCCGGAGCAGGTAGCGTGCATCGTCGTCGGGTGGAATGCCGGAGGCTTCGTTGAGATGTTTCTGGTCCATTATGCGGCGCCCTCGCGGGGACGAATGTCGAGTCCAACCAGCACGCGTTCGGTGTTGGACAAATCGCCGATAACGCGCTTTAGCGGCTGCGGCAACCGGCGCACCAGCGTCGGCAGCGCAAATATCTGATCGCCGGCTGCAAGCTGCGGGTTACGCGTGAGGTCGATGACTTCGATGGTATAGCGTCCGGCCAGGTGCTCTTCGCACAGCCGTTTCAGGTTGGCGAGCGCGGCGATGGACTTCGCTGTTTGCCCGGCGACATAGAGACGTAATTCGTACTTGCCGTTGAGGTCCGCGGTCATTGCGCGGCTCCGCGGCTTGCGGCTATCGCGGCACGATCTTGCGTGCGCGTTTGTGCTTCTGCGCTGTCCTGAGCGCTCAACGCGCGTACTTCGGCTTCTTTGGCCTGCAATTCCGCCTGCAGGTCGGCAATCTGGCGCTCGACCGCTTCGCGCTTGCGCGCAAACTCGCGCCGTCGCCGTTCGCTTTCCCGTTCGCGCTCGCGGGCCTGTTCGCGCTCGTGCGCTTCCTGCGCAACGCGTGCCGAGCCAGTGAGCATGCCCCCTGGACCCAGATACATTTCGCGCAACTTGACGCCATTGTCGGTGATCAGATATTCGCGGATCTGATTCGAATTGTTCATGCCGCGGGATTTCAAGACGTACAGGCCGCGATTGCGCTCGCCGTCGGTTTCAATGTCGATCAGCGAAATCCACGTATCCATCAGCGATGATACGCCGCGGTCGGCATCGGTCATCACGCGTTCGTCCGCAGGCGCGAGCGTTGTGAACACTGCCGTGATGCGCCGCGACTTGAGCATGTCGACGACGCGCAGCAGCGTTGCGTGGATTTCGGCACTCGGGCCGCGAAATGCGGAAATCGGGTCGACGACGACGGCATCCGGCCGGAACCGGTCGAGTTCGCGGTGCACGTGGGCGAGGTGCATTTCGAGGCCGTAGAACGATGGCCGCGCGGCTTGGAAGCGCAGCAGCCCGCTGTCGATGTGACGCTGCAAGTCGATGCCGACCGAGCGTATGTTGCGCACGATCTGGTGCGGCGACTCCTCGAACGCGAAGTACAGACAGCGCTCTCCCCGCGCGCAGACACTATCCGCAAACTCGCAGCTGAAGGTCGTCTTGCCGGTGCCGGCAGCGCCTGAGATGAGGATGCTCGAGCCGCGGTAGTAGCCGCCAGTGCTGAGCATCGCGTCGAGACCCGCGATGCCGGTCGGTACCGGTTCATCGGACACATCGTAGCCAAGTCCCGCCGAAGTAATCGGCAGCACGCTGATGCCGTGATTATCGATCAGGAACGGATATTCATTGGTGCCGTGTGCCGAGCCGCGGTATTTGACGACGCGCAGCCGGCGCGTAGTAATCTGGTCCTGCACGCGGTTGTCGAGCAGGATGACACAGTCTGAAACGTACTCTTCAAGCCCGTGGCGCGTGAGCTGGCCTTCGCCGCGTTCGGCAGTGACGATTGAGGTAACGCCTTTTTTCTTGAGCCACGCGAACAGGCGGCGCAGTTCGGCGCGCAGAATACCCTCGTTAGACAGGCCCGCAAACAGCGACTCAATGGTGTCCAGCACGACGCGCTTTGCGCCAATTGAATCAATGGCGTAGCCGAGACGAACGAACAACCCACCCAGATCGTACTCGCCCGCTTCCTCGATCTCGCTGCGCTCGATCTGGACACGATCGACGAGGAGCTTCTTGCGTTCGATCAGGCCGGGAACGTCGTAGCCCAGCGAGGCGACGTTGGCGGCGATGTCCGGCGCCGCTTCCTCGAAGCTCATGAAGACGCCGGGCTCGTCGAAGCGGGTCGCGCCTTCGACAAGGAACGTGATCGCGAACAAGGTTTTGCCGCAGCCGGCGGCACCGCACAGCAGCGTCGACCTTGCCCGCCGGCAGGCCGCCCAGCGTAATTTCGTCGAATCCGGCGATGCCGATCGGCGTCTTGGGCAATTGCCGGTTTTCCGGCTCGGTGCCTATGGGTGTGGTTGCGTTCATTGCGCGGCTTCGATAACGCAATCCGCTTTGCGCATACTCGCGGCGGGGCAAGGGGGAGTCGCGGACAGACGCGATGCTGCGTCCGAGCCGGAAGACGGCGCCGAGGAACGCGGTCTCGCTGCCGGTGATGCCGTCGATCCCGTCCATGAAGTTGTAGAGGTTGACGAACCAGAGCCAGAGGAGCCCGGCAAGCGCCCGGTCGAGCGCCGGCGGCAGCAGGCCC
>DASSOO010000267.1:0-8484 GCA_035700455.1 Gammaproteobacteria bacterium | reverse complement strand
AAGGCCGCCGGCTCAACCGCTACATTGAAAACCTTCTCGACATGACCCGCCTCGGGTATGGAACGCTGAAACTTCAGCGTGACTGGGCGACACTGGCCGACATCGTCGCCGCAGTGCTGCAGCGCACGCGCGAGGTCCTCGAAGGTCTTAATGTCGTGCGCGACATTCCCGCCGATTTGCCGCTACTTTACGTTCATCCGGCGCTGATCGAGCAGGCGTTGGTCAACGTCATCGACAATGCCGCGCGGTTTTCGTCGCCGGGCGACGAGTTGCGCATCGCCGCCCGGGAAGAACAGGGAAGGTTGGTGATCAGCGTGACAGACCAGGGCCCCGGCATTCCGGAAGCGGATCGGCTGCGCGTATTCGACATGTTCTTTACCGGCGGAGACGGCGATACCGGCCTGCAAGGCAGCGGGCTCGGGCTTGCCATCTGCCAGGGCATGGTAGGTGCGCACGGCGGCAGCATCGAAGCCTTGCCCGGACCGGGTGGCCGCGGCACAACCATCGCCATCCGGCTGCCGTTGACCGAACTGCCGCACGACGTCGGCAATGGAAACACGAATGTCCGACGACAGCAGCGCTAAGCCGACTACTGCGCGGATCGTCGTAATTGACGACGAAGTGCAGATCCGGCGATTTCTGCGCATCAGCCTCGCGAGTGAAGGCTATCAAGTGCTTGAGGCGGCAACTGCCGACGAGGGGTTGAAGCTGACGGCCACCAGCGCACCTGACCTCGTAGTGTTGGATCTCGGGCTGCCAGGGGCCGACGGCAAGGAGGTTTTGCGCGAAATCCGGAGCTGGTCGAGTGTGCCTGTGATCATCCTTTCGGTGCGCGCGGACGAAAACGAAAAAGTGTGGGCGTTGGATGCCGGCGCCAACGACTATGTCACCAAGCCGTTCGGGCTGCAGGAATTTCTTGCGCGGGTGCGCAATTTGCTGCGCAGCCTGGCACCGGACGATCCCGGCAGCGTGCGCTATGACGACGGTTATGTGAGCAGCGATCTCGCACAGCGGCGAGTTGCGGTTTACGGCAAAGCGGTTCGCCTGACGCGCAAAGAGTTTGCTGTCCTCAAAACACTGCTGAAGAACCGCGACCGGGTGGTTACGCAAACGTACCTGTTGCGCGAAATCTGGGGCCCGACGCACGGGGCGGACACGCATTACCTGCGTATCATCGTCGCCAGGTTGCGCCACAAGCTTGCCGACGATCCGACCGAACCGCGCTACATCCAGACCGAGCCCGGCGTCGGCTACCGCTTCGTGTCCTCCGGATCGAGTTCCGCCGACGTAAACGCGCTGGCAAATCCGCCCCCGAAATCTCGCCCCGGAATTGGCCGCCAGTCACATAGCAAAGCTCGTCGTTGACGGCTGTCGAACCTGCCGCGTTACTCGTCCCCCGCGACTACATCTACCCAAAACTCTGGTCTTTTTTACTAGCTTTTTACGCCACTGCCTGATTTTTGCCATAGTTTTTATACACCTCGCGCCTCCACAATGTGCCTTCGCTCGAATCGGGGCGATTTTACGATGCCGGGTTTTCGGCCTGACGCGACGGAAGCCAGCCCGGCATATTCAGACAAAATGAGCCGACGCCGATGATGCCGAAGGCGTGCGACAGGAGGCATTGAACTGCCATGAGGAATTTCCCTTCCAGCACCCGTACCGTGAGCAACACGTTTGCCCGTCGGCGACCGGCTCTTTACGGGTCAATTTGCGCGATAGTGGCTACGCTTGCGGTCGCTACGGCCTTCCCGGCTATGTCCGCCGACAAGAATCTCGACGACATCCTGGTGGCGATGAATGCGGTCAACCAGGCTGCCGCAAAATCGCAGCAGAAAATCAACGCACTCACCGATCAGACCGAGGATGCTGCCACCAAGTATGCGCAAGCGCTGGCGGAAGCCAGAAGCTACGAGCAGTACGCCAAGCAGCTGACCGCCCTGGTGAAATCTCAGCAGGACCAGGTTGTATCGATCAACCAGCAGTTGAAAGGCATCGAAGGGACCAGGCGGGGAATCGCGCCGCTAATGAACAACATGGTCCAGACGCTGGCCGACTTCGTATCGCTCGACTTGCCGTTCCAGAAAGAGGAGCGCGAACAGCGGGTGCAGGACCTGAAGGACCTGATGTCGCGCGCTGACGTGGCGATCTCCGAAAAGTACCGCCTGATTCTGCAGGACTACTTGACCGAACTGGACTACGGGCGGGACCTCGGCACCTACGATGGCACGTTGGGCAGCGGCAAGAACGCCAAGGCGGTTCAGTTCGTCAGGATTGGCCGGATATGCCTGATGTACCAGACTCTGGACGGTTCCGAAACCGGCTATTGGGACGCCAACCAGAAGAAGTGGGTCGTCGACAACAGTTATGCGCAGGCCTTTAAAGAGGCAGTGGGCATGGCGAATCAGAAGGGCACGCCCCAATTGCTCACTGTCCCCGTACCGGCGCCGCAGCCGGCGTCGCAGGAGGCGAAGTCGTGAGGAAATCATTCGCCGCCGCCATCGGCATTCTGTTCGCCGCTTCCGCCTGCGCGGCGGGAGCAGCGACGGTTACCGCAAATTCCCTCGACGGGCTGCTCAACCACGTTGAATCGATAGGTCAGCAGGATCAGGCGCTCTTCGCCCAACACCGTGCCGCTTTCAATGCCGCTTCGCCGGAACAACAAAAGGCGATGATGAAGCAGGCGCAAGCCGCGCTCGACCAGGCCAAAACGGCATCGACCGATCTGTCCAAGCAGTTTTCGGCGAACGAGTTGAACATAACGAAGCTGACCCGGCAGCTCAAGACCCAGGCCGATACTGCGGATCTGACAGGGGTGTTCAGCGTCGCCCAGAAAACCGCCGACAGCGTCGCCTCGACGCTTCAGAATTCACTGACCGCTACGCAATTCTCGCCTCCGCCGGGCCAGCCCGGCCGGCTCGCGTTTCTGCAGACCCTTTCCAGCGAAACCACCATGCCGACGCTGGACGATCTGCAGCGGCTTTGGTTCGAGATTCAGCGTGAAATGACGGCCCAGGGACAGGTGGTGCGTTACCAGGCGCCGGTGGTGCGCTCGAACAATGAGCGCGTCACCAGCAAGGTCATTCGTGTCGGTTCGTTTACAGCTACGTCCGAAGGCCGCTTCCTCAGGTACCTGCCCGACCTGCACGCCCTGGCCGTGCTGCCGCGCGAGCTACCGGGTTCATTCCGCAGCACGCTCGACAATTTTCAGGACACCACCCAGGGATACGCACCGGCGGTTGTCGATCCGAGCTACGGAGCGTTGGTGGGGCTGTACATCGACAGCCCGACCTGGGTAGAGCGCGTCCACCTTGGCGGCAACGTAGGCTATGTGATCATCACGGTCGGGGTGATCGGCGCCATCCTGTTCCTCTTCCAGCTCGTCAGACTGATTCGTGTGCGAGTCGCCGTCGGCAAGCAGCTGAAGAACCTGGGCAATCCCAAGGACGACAATCCGCTGGGCCGCGTGCTGCTCGCGTTCAAGGGTGATCCGGCGCGTATCGAGGAGGATGCCGACATCGCGGAGTTGCGTATCACCGAAGCGGTGCTGCGCGAGGAGCCGATGCTCGAGCGATTCCAGTCTTACTTGCGTCTTGCGGTCGCCGCCGGTCCTCTGCTCGGCCTGATCGGCACCGTGGTGGGCATGATTGAGACGTTCCAGACCATTACCGAAACCGGCTCTGCCGACCCGCGGCTGATGGCCACCGGTATCGGCCACGCCATGATTGCCACCGTGCTCGGTCTCGGCATCGCAATCCCGCTGCTGTTCGGTAATGCATTGCTGAAGTCGTTGTCGGACGCGGTAATCCAGATTCTCGACAAGCAAAGCAGCGGCATGCTCGCGGAAAAAATCGAGAATCAGCGCGACGCGGGGCAGGTTCCCGGCAAGAAAAGCGTGGGTGCCAAGGGGCAGCGCAATGAATAGCGTCCCGTTTTTCAACGGCGTGGCCGACTTGGCCAACCAGGGCGGCCCCATCGTCTTGTGGATTTTCGCGGTCGGCGTGCTGATGTGGCTGCTGATTGTGGAACGGATCTGGTACTTCTGGCGCGTGCTGCCGCGACAGGTCGCGGATGTACGGGCGCAATGGGACGCACGCAGTGACCATACGTCCTGGTGCGCCCGGCAAATCCGGGAGGCCATGATTTCCCGGGTTAACGTTTCCATGACGAACGGTTTCCCGGTACTTGCGGTTCTGGTGTCGATAGCGCCGCTGCTGGGATTGATCGGCACCGTCACCGGAATGCTGGAAGTATTCAGCTCAATGTCCATTCTCGGTACCGCCGACGCCCGCAGTATGGCAGCCGGCGTGTCCGCCGCAATGATCAACACGATGAGCGGTCTTGCCGTCGCTGTTACAGGTATATATCCGGCCTACTATTTCCGCACGCGGGCCACTCGGGAAACCGAACGGCTGGCGGATGAGTTGAGTTTCTGACCATGCGTATGCGCCGCCGGCGATCGGAATCATCGGAAATCTCGAGCCATGGCATCGACCTCGCGCCGATGCTGGACTTCTGCATCAACCTGCTGATCTTTTTTATCGTCACCGCCGTATTCATCAAGCAATACGGGGTCGTCGTCAATCGACCGGCTGCCGTGCAACAGCAGCAGAAGCAGGAAAAGAACAAGATCATCCAGATCCAGATTTTAGACAGCGGCAAAATCTCAATGGACCAGCGGGAGGTCGACGTGCACGCGGTTCGCGCCGACATCGAACGCACGCTGGCGGTCAACCCGAAGGCCACCGTGCTGATTATCGCCCAGGAAGGTGCGCCCACCGGGGTGCTGGTGCAGGTGGTCGACCAGGCGCATCTGGCCGGTGTTTATAACGTGACTTTCGCGACACAGCATTAGCGGCCGGCGCTGCGCAGGAGTTGTTGAATGATACGAGAACGACGGCAGAAGTCCCATTCGGGATACGAGCACGGTATCGATCTCGCGCCAATGCTGGACTTTACCGTTAACCTTTTGATTTTTTTCATTATTACGACATCGTTCATCAACAGGCCCGGTACCACGGTAGCCAAGCCCAGCGCCAGCACCGCGCAGCAATTCGAGAACGGCAAGCTGCTGATTGCCATCCGCTCCAACGGCGACATCTGGATGGGCGGGCAGCAGGTGGAACTGAACGATCTGCCGGCGATGGTTCAAAGGCTGCATATAGAACGCCCGCACGACACCGTGGTCATTGTTGCCGACAAGGCCTCGAAAGCCGGAGTGGTGGCAAAAGTCATGAACAAGGTACACGCCGGCGGCATCAATGCGATCGCAATAGCAGCCAATCAGCCGACCGGCAATGGCTGAGGCGGAAAGAGGCGACGCATACAGGCTTGAGCCATCTACCGACGATGCTTTCGGGATCGTACGCGACGCGCGGTGATCGCAGTTACGGCTTCAGTACCCGCGATGATCTGCGAGTGACGGAAATCAGATTATGACCTGCAAACGTTTATATCGATTCGGTAAGACTGCGGCGCGCCGGGGCGCCTGCTTTCTGCTGTTCGCCGGTATCGCCGCGGTGTCGTCGGCACCGGCGAATGCAGCTCCGGCGCAGAATAGCGGCGCAGGTACTGCCAAAGCGCAGGCCAAAGCTTCCGAAAACGCTAATGCCCCGGCGCAAACGTACGCCGAACTTGCTAAACAGATACGCGAAATTGCCAGGGAGGAACAGGCGACGGCGGCGCGGCGAGAGAGTGCGGCACGGCGTAAACTGGAGCAGGAGCAGGCGTTGGTGCGCCAGGCAACGGCCCGCCGCAACGCCGCCATCGCACACTCCAATGCGCTACGGAAGCAATTCAACGACAATAACAAGCACATCGATCAGCTCAACGATGAACTGACGCAGCGCAAGGGCGACCTCGGCGAGCTGTTCGGCGTTGTCCGGGTCACGGCCGCGGAAGCGTCGAAGAAGCTGCAGGACTCACTGTTGAGCACCCAGTTCGCTCCGCCCCCAGGAGAGAAGGAGCGTTCTGCATTCCTGCAGCTGCTGGCCCAGTCGAAATCGCTGCCTTCGATTCCGAAGCTGCAACGGATGTGGTTTGAGATCCTCAGAGAGATCGTCGGCGAGGGTAAAGTCGTGCGTTACCGCACCAACGTACTGCAAATCGGCGAGGGCGGTAAGCCTACCCGAACCGCGGCACCCACAGAGGTTGTGCGGGTTGGGCCTTTTACCGCCGTCAGCGGTGACGAATATCTCGCCTATCTTTCAACCGTGGAGTCGCTGACCCAGCTCTACGGCTCCCTGCCGGGTTCTTACCGCAATATTGCCGGCAACCTGATGAACACACCGCCCGGGTCGGGCTATACCAAAGCCGTCGTCGACATTGCCCGGGGCGGATTGCTGCATCGTTACCTGCAGCGACCGAGTTGGCTGGAGCGGGTGCAACTCGGCCAGGCGGTGGGCTACATCATCATTGCTGTTGGTGTCATAGGCGTACTGGTCGCATTGTTCCAGTTCACCTTCCTGCTGAATACCCGCTTTGCCGTCAAAGCGCAGCTTCGCGATCTTTCCAAGCCGAAGCTCGATAATCCCCTCGGCCGTCTGCTGCTGACGTTCGAGGGCGAAGCGGCGCAGCCGGAAAGCGCCGACGTCGTCGCATTGCGTTTGCACGAAGCGGTCCAGAAGGAAGTGCCGAGGCTGGAGCGTTTCCAGGGCTTCCTCCGGGTGGCGGTTGCTATCGGTCCGCTTCTCGGCCTGATCGGTACCGTGACCGGCATGATCATCACGTTCCATGCCATCGTCGCCTCCGGTGGCGGCGACCCGACGGTGATGGCCACCGGTATCGGTCACGCAATGATCGCCACCGTGCTTGGCCTCGGCGTCGCCATCCCGCTCTTGTTCATCAATATGGGGCTGACGGCGTTCTCCCACACCATCACCCAGACGCTCGACGAGTTCAGCACCGCATTGCTCGCCGACCAGATGAAGGGCAGCAAAGGTCATGGCGCCGGTGCTCTGCTGGGCGGCCAAGGCGAGCCGTACAGGCCGAGCAGGTGAAGTGCGGCGAAGGCCATGCCGTCTGACGCAAGGGCTCCATGCCGCCGGTCGCGTCAGGTGCGGCATCTGCCGCCGCCGGGCGCCGGCGTATACCCGCTTGTTTTCGATCCGTGAAGTTTGCAGGGAAAGGTCGGGGCCCGGCTCGATTGACGGTACGAGCGACCGACGACGCCAGAATGCCGCCGATCCGGATTCTCGTCATCGACGACGAGGTACAGATTCGGCGTTTTCTGCGCATCAGCCTTGCGAGCGAAGGTTATGAAGTGCTCGAAGCCGCCACGGCCGATGAGGGATTGAAGCTCGCGGCGACCCAGGGACCGGACCTTGTTGTGCTGGATCTGGGGCTGCGCGGCGCGGACGGCAAGGATGTACTGCGCGAAATTCGCGTGTGGTCCAAAGTGCCGGTGATCATCCTGTCGGTGCGTGCGGACGAAAACGAGAAAGTGCGTGCGCTGGATGCCGGCGCCAACGACTACGTCATCAAACCATTCGGCTTGCAGGAGTTTCTCGCGCGTGTACGCAACCTGCTGCGCAGTCTGGTGCCGGACGACACCGGCAGTGTGCATTACGACGACGGCTATCTCCGTATCGACATTCCGCAGCGGCGGGTTGTTGTTTCGGGCAACGAAGTCCGCCTGACGCGCAAGGAATTTGCAGTACTCAAGACGCTTTTGACGAACCGCGACCGCGTCGTCACGCAAACCCACCTGTTGCGTGAAATCTGGGGTCCGACGCACGAGGCCGACACTCATTACCTGCGCATCATCGTCGCCAGGCTGCGCAACAAGCTCGCGGACGATCCGACCGACCCGCGCTACCTCCAGACCGAGGCCGGGGTCGGCTATCGTTTTGTTTCGTCCGCTCTCCCTACTGGCGATCCCGATAGCTTCGCAAGATCGTCCAGCCCCACGCGTGCTGACTAACGGGGTACGGGCGAGTAAACTTTGCGCCTCGCCAACTCAACCTCATTCGCCCCCGATGAATACCAGTCCCGGCAATCTGCCGGAAATTGTATTCGACACTGACACGAGCTTTACGCCGAAGGCGGTCGGGCAGCTGGTGAAGCTTGGCCAACTCCGCAAGCTGGCGCCGAAGCTGTATACCTCCAATCTCGCCGACGCGCCCGAAGCCGTCGTGAGCCGCCACCTGTTCACGATCGCCGGTCACTTCTATCCCGGTGCGGTACTCGGCTGGCGCAGCGCGTTCGAGGAGGCCCCGAGTCCGGAAGGCAAGCTGTATCTCAGCTATCACCGGACTCGCCGTGTTTCGCTGCCGGGACACACGCTGAAGCTTATCGAGGGGCCCGGGGCGCTGCCCGGTGACCGTCCTTACCTTGCGGATCTGCTGATTGCCTCGCCTGCGCGCGCGATGCTGGAAAACCTGGCAGCGGCAAAACGCCGCGAGCAGCGCGCGCTGCCGCCTGCCGCGCTGCAGGAGCGATTGTGCGTGATGACGGAGGTCGAGCGTGGGCGATTGCGCGAGCGGG
>DASSOO010000266.1:0-2111 GCA_035700455.1 Gammaproteobacteria bacterium | reverse complement strand
AAATCGCCGGCGCAGCTGGCGAGCAGAACGCTTACACCCAGAGCGATAAATGTTTTCGAATAGCGACCCCAATTGCCGTTCGTCCCCGCGAAAGCGGGGACCCAGTTCTGGATTCCCGCTTGCGCGGGAATGAGCGGGGTGGATGGGCGCTTCAAGAACGCGAATCGTCAGCGCGCAGCGCGGCGGCGGCGGCGGCGGCCCGGTCCGGGTTGTGGTTCCTGATCGCCCGAGCCGTCCGGCGCGCGCTCGATGCGCACCACCGGCAGGATGATTACGGTCGCCGGTTCACTGCTGGAGTCGACATAGCGGCCCCGGCTAGTTCCGGCGTCTTCAGGAAAACGAATGACTTCGCCCATTGGCATTCCCCTCACCGGTTCCGTGCCTCGGCCCCGCGTGCGGCCGGCTCGTCCGGTGTTCCTGACCGGATTAAAGGCGCGGCATAGTTAACGGGTTGCTAACGGGCGCCGATTATCGTGTGCACGATTTTGGCTGGCGGCGTTGCGTATGACCGACTATCCCGCGTTTCCGCGTATCGAAGGCCTGCTCGACCTGGAGCGGCGCAACGGCGTCGATGTCCGCCCGACCTTGCTGCGGGTGCTGACCGATCTCTACGTCCAGACCCGCTCGCACACCCCCGACGAGGAAGCCCAATACGTCGAGCTGGCGCTGCGCCTGATCGACAGCGTCGACGAGCCGACCCGTAATGCCGTCGCGTCCCGGCTCGCCGCCTATCCGCGCGCCCCTCAAGCCGTCCTTCAGCGGCTGGGCGAGATCGGCGCGACTCCGGAGGTCGCAAGCCCGCCGCTGGCGCCCCGCGAACTCGATCTGAAAAACGCATTCTTCGCCGCCACCAGCTACGAGCGGCAGATGATCCTCACAAATCTCGATGCCGGCGACAATTCGGTGCCACCGGCGGCTGCGGTCGAGACCTGCAAGCGGCTCGAAGCCGCGGTGCTCGACGGCAACATTTCCGAATTTACCCGCATCCTCGAAGGCGCACTGCTGGTGTCGCGCAACGTCGCGATCAAGATCGTTGCCGACCCGTTCGGCGAGCCGATCGTCATCGCAGCGAAGGCGCTCGGCATGCCGCGCGACGGCTTGCAACGCATTTTGCTGCTGCTCAATCCGGCGATCGGGCAGTCGGTGCAGCGCGTCTATGAGCTCGCCGCGCTTTACGACGAGATCAATGCCGCCACCGCGGAGTCGATGATCGCGATCTGGCGCGGCCGCGTTCCGCAGCAGCAGCGCATCTCCGATCCGGTTGCCGCCCCGGCCTATCAGCCGGCCACTTATGACGACGAGAAAGTGTCGGCGCGCACCACCGCCACGCCGCAGCGCCATCAGAACACCAGCCGCCGCAGCGACTCGCTCGCCAACCGCTTCCGCAATCTGGGACGGTAACTGTCTGTCATTCCGGGGCGCGTGCGCAGCACGCGAACCAAAAATCCAGCGGCCCACCATGTTCAATCTGGATTTCGGGTTCGCGCCTCCGGCGCGCCCCGGAATGACGAATGCGGTTAGCGCATCAGCGCCTGGTCGAGAAAATTGCGCCCGGCGCGATCCTCGACCTCGACGATCCACACATCAGGATCGAACTTGATTTCCTTCTCCAGCCGCTTCTCGACGTCGGCTTCCGGGACCGGCTGCGGATCGCCCGCCATCGCAACGAAGGCGCGTTCGGCCGGCCGGGCATCGTCGAATGCGGTCTGCGGCGCCGGCCCGTAAAGCGCCGCCGTGCCGTCGAGCCGCGTGATTTTCACGAACACCGCGCCGGCTTCCTCGGCGCCGCGCCGGCGCACCGCGGCGAACACGCCCTCGACGTTGCAACGGCGCACGTAAGCGGCGACCCAGATGGCGGATTTCAGGCGCATCGCCGCACACTACCAGAGCAAGATTGTCATTGCCGGGCTTGACCCGGCAATCCATCTAAAAAGATGGACCCGCGGGTCAAGCCCGTTGGTGACCGGTGCTAGTCGATCTTCCGCCCGCTCATGTGCGCCAGTGCGCTGACGACCCGATCGGACATCTGCCCGGTCACCGGCATCTGCTGGCTGCGCTCGAACTTGCGGATCGCTTCCGCCGTCTCCGGCCCCATGATGCCGGTCGGCCGG
>DASSOO010000265.1:0-7096 GCA_035700455.1 Gammaproteobacteria bacterium | reverse complement strand
CGCGACGTTTTCGCATGGTACCCAACCTGTTTGCCCGCCGGCACTCCTCGCGAGATAAAAGCCGCTTTCCTCTTCGAGGATTTCCAGCCTGTCGCCGACCTCGACTGTCAGTTCCAGCGCGTTGAAGTCGCGCGTAATTTTCCAGCCGCCGTCGATTTGCTCCAACCACGCCCGCGGCGTCCAGCCGGAGCGCCCGCCGGCGGCGGTGCACCAGACCCAGCCGGCAATGTCGGTCTGCTTGTCGAAATCAGGTGTAACGAGTGTACCGGCGGTTACCGCAATCGGATCCGCGTACGGTCGTTGGTAAGGCCTGGTGACGACAGTTTTCACACGTTTCAGCGCAAGTTACCGACCTGGTCGGGATACACGGCGGCGACCGGCCACTTCGACCACGAGCCGCGAATGTAGTTGGCAATATCGGCGATGTCCTGGTCGGACAGTTTGAAGCCGAACGGCGGCATCGAATACGGATACGGGTAGGTTTTGGTGCTTGCCTGGAAGCCGCCTCGGAGGATGATCAGCACCAGGTTGGTCGGGTTCGGCGCAAGCGCGACGGAGCTGTTGCGCAGGTTCGGGTAGTAATCGTGCTTTGCAATGCCGCCGTCGCCGTGACATGCCGCGCAGTGCTTGCGGTAGAGCGCCTCGCCGGGCGGCGCCTGCTTTGGTTTTGCGCCCGGTGCCGGCGCGACGGTCGCAGCGGTAGGCGCGCCTGCCGGCGGCCGGCTCGGACCGAAGGATGGCACGGTCCGCAGGTATGCGACCATCGCATCGAGATCGTTGCCGCGCAGATATTGCAGGCTCGACTGCACCACGTCGCGCATCGGGCCGAGTGCGTTGCGGTGGGCGCCGCGGCCGGTCGCGAGAAAATCCCGCACGCCACCGGCCGGCCACGCGCCGATGCCAAGGACTTTGTTCGGCGTAATGTTCGGCGCTATCCAGCCGTCGATCGCGACGCTGCCGCCTGCCAGCGGCACCTCGGTCGATTTCGCACCGAGGCGGTTGCGCGGCGTGTGACAGGCGCCGCAGTGCGCGAGTCCCTGGACGAGGTAAGCGCCGCGGTTCCATTGCGCCGATCGGGTGGTGTCGGGCTTGTACGGCCCGGGCTGAAAATACAGGTGCCGCCACACCGCCATGGTTTGGCGGATGCGATATGGCCAGCGCAACGTGTTGCCGCGATCCGCCTGATGGGCCGGTGGAAGGGTACCGAGGTAGGCCCAGATGGCTTTGACGTCGTCGCGGCTCAGCAGCGTGTAGGAAGGAAACGGAAACGCCGGGTACAGGTATTCGCCGCCCTTGCCGATGCCCTCGTGCATCGCGCGATAAAAATCGGCGAAGCTCCACTTGCCGATGCCGGTTTCCGGATCGGGCGTGATGTTGGGCGTGTAAATCGTGCCGAACGGCGTCGAAATCGCCAGGCCGCCGCTGAACGGCTTGCCACCCGGCTGCGTATGGCAGGCTTCGCAGTCGCCGATGCGGGTGAGGTATTGGCCGCGCGCGATAAGCGCACTATCGGGTGTACCGGTGGCGTGCGCGAGATTCGCGCCGAGCGCAAACGCAGCGGCGGCGACAATCGCCGCGGCCTTCACTGCGCCGCCTCCGGGCGCAATGATGCAAGGTAGTGCGACATCGCGACGATCTGCGACGTCGTCAGCGTGTGCGCAATGCGTGCATGCAGCGCGTTGTGGCGGGCTCCCTGCGCCCAGTGCTCGAACTGAATGGTGAGATAGCGCGCGTATTGTCCGGCCAGCGCCGGCGTATTCGGCGCCATGCCTTCGAGATTTGCGCCATGGCAGCTTGTGCAGGCGGCGATATGCTTGCCCGGCAGACCGTGTTCGACGAGTTCGCGGCCCTCGGCAAGTTGCGCGGGATTGCCGGCGGCAACCGGCGGATACGGCGCCGACTCGTTGCGATAGTAACCGGCGATCAAGCGCAGATAAGGACGGGGCAGACTTTCGAGCAGCCGGTGCATGATGACGACCGGCGGAATGCCGGTGCGCTGTTCGGATTTAAAACGCAGTAACTGGTTATAGAGGTAAGCGGCAGGCTGGCCGGCAAGCCGCGGGTAGACGCCGCTGCCCTTGGTGTCATCGCCCTGGCCGCGCTTGCCGTGGCAGGTTGCGCAGGCTGCGAGACGCGCCTGCATGCCATCGTGATCCGGCGGCGGCGCAGCGGCGACCGGCGCGGCAAAAAGAGCCGCGAGCAAAACCCAGCCGCGGCTGGAAGCCATGCTGCGCCAGAGAATCATCGGCTAAACGTCGGAGCGAAGCGGGATCGTTATTCTACCGCACGCCGCACCGCGGCGCCTGCCTTTCCGCGCGGCAGCGCGTATAATGAGCGGCGCCCGCATTCTTTCCGCGTTTTTTGCCATGCTTTTCCATTCCCGGCTCACGGCATGAACGACGTAATCGCCTTTCTGCTGCCGTACGAATTTTCGCCGACCGTACTGGCACTGTCCGCCGGCTTTGCCGCGCTGTATATTCGCGGTCTGGTACGCCGGCGCGCGGAACGTGCGGCGCCGCACTGGGGCCGGACGCTTGCGTTCTTCCTCGGCCTTGCGTTGATGTACGCGGTGCTGCAAACGCACTACGATTACATGGCGCAGCACATGTTCTTCCTGCATCGCCTGCAACACCTGGTGCTGCACCACCTCGCGCCGTTCCTGCTGGTGATTGCGATGCCGGGCGCAGTGCTGGCGGCGGGCCTGCCGGAGTCGTTGCGCGCGCCAGTCGAGAGCGCCGCGTCATGGCGGCCGCTGCGCGCGGCCTACTACGCGGTTCAGCAGCCGGCGGTCGCGGCCATCCTGTTCGTCGGCCTGATCTACCTGTGGCTGACACCATCGCTGCATCTCTACGCGATGCTCAACATCCCGCTCTACGACACGATGAACTGGAGTATGGCGCTCGACGGGCTGTTGTTCTGGTACTTGATGCTCGACCATCGCAAGCCCGCAGAAGGCGGCCTGCGCTACGGCTGGCGGCTGGTAATACTCGGCCTGGTGATCCTGCCGCAGAACGCGATCGGCGCCTACATCGCGATGGCTGACCACGAGATTTACCACGTCTACGCCATCTGCGGACGGCTGTGGCCGATCAGCGCAATTACGGACCAGCAGATCGGCGGGCTGATCACCTGGATTCCGGCGGCGATGATGAGTGTCGTTGGGGCAATCGTGGTACTGCACCGCTGGATGCGCGAGGAAAATGCGGAGGGCGAAGCCGCCGAAAGGAAACCCGCTTATGTGTAAGTCATCCGTTCTGTTATTGGCGCTGTGCACGCTGCTCGTCGCACCGGTTTTCGCCGCCGCACCGATCACCGTTTCCGGCGCATGGATTCGCCTGATTCCCGGCGATGCGCCATGCGGCGGCTACCTGGCGATTCACAACAATACCGACAAGCCGATCGAGCTCACTGAAGTTTCCGGTCCAGATTTCAAGCGCATCGAATTGCACCACAGCATGGGCGCGGGCGGCATGAGCCACATGACTCCGGTGAAGAGCATAACCGTGCCGGCGCAGGGCGAATTCAGTTTCTCGCCCGGCGGATATCATCTGATGATGTGGCGCCGCAACAAGCTCGACGTCGGCCAGCAGGTACCGCTGACGTTGCACTTCTCCGACGGCTGGACGGTGCGTGCGACATTCACCGTGAAAGGTGCCGCCGGATGATGCGGTGCGGTTTTGCGGCGACTGCTGCGGCACTTTTCGCAGCCGTAATTCTCACCGCCTGCGGCGGCAAGCAGCAGTGGCAAACCACCAACATCACCGGCGTCATGCCGGATCTCAAGTTCACGCTTACCGACGGCAATAAGCAGATTGAGCACGCCGGCGCATATCGCGGCAAGATCAAGCTGTTGTACTTCGGCTATACACATTGTCCGGACGTCTGTCCGCTGACACTTGCGACGATCGGCCGTGCGCTGAAAAAGATCGGCCCCGAGGCCAAGCAGACCGTGGTGTTGTTTGTAAGCGTCGACCCGAAGCGCGACACGCCCGACGTGCTCAAGCAATATGCCGATGCCTTCGGCCCGCAATTCGTCGGCCTCACCGGCACGCAGTCGCAATTGAAAGCGCTCGCCAAGCGTTACCGCGTCTCGTACAGCTACGACAAGCCTGACGCGCAAGGTAATTACGCTGTCAATCACAGCGGCGCCGTATTCGTGTTCGACCGCGACGGCAAAGTGCGCCTGCTGATGAACCGTACCGACGGCGCCGATGAAATGGCGCACGATCTCAAGCAGCTCATCGAATCCTAAGCGCTTTCGCAAGGACAATACGCGTTATGTTGCGTCGCGCGGCAATTGCGTGAACCCGCGCGGGTTTCCATGTTGCAGAGGGGAAGCCCCGGTTGCCGCCGTTCGCGGCGGCGCGTTTAATGAATTTCCAAAGTTATGCACAAGGAGGTGCAAGCATGTTCCGATTCAAAGCCATCCTCATATTCATTGCGGGTGCGGCGATAGCCGGTTGCGCGACCAGCGGATCGCAGCCAGGGCAGCCGGCCGAGGAGCAGCAGCTTGCGTCTGACGCCGCCGGCGTGTTGCAGACCCAGATGGAAAAGCCGATGAATCAGCGAATTCCTGCCGCGCTGGTGGAAAATGCACGCTGCATCGGTGTTTTCCCCGCCGTCAACCAAGCGGCCTTTATCGTCGGCGGAAGGCACGGGCGGGGCCTCATCGCCTGCCGACAGTCGAATTCGCAAGGCTGGAATGATGCAGCGCCGGCCGTTTACAGCCTCAGCGCCGGCAGTATCGGGTTTCAGGCCGGCGCGGAGCAAAGCAGCGTGATCCTCCTGTTCATGACGCCACAGAGTACGCAGCGTCTGACCGACAACAACGTCAAGTTGGGCGCCGACGTCGGTATCGCCGCCGGGCCGCTCGGTTGGAACGCCGATGTGCATCGCACACCGGCGCCGGTGATCAGCTATCAGAGCAGCAAGGGCCTGTTCGCCGGCGTCAACCTGAACGGCACGTCCATGAGCTTCGATCAGGATGCGACGCAGAATGTATATGGCCAACAGGTCAGCGACCCGGGGCAAGTGCTCTTCCAGTCCAACCGGGTCCCGTCCTCGGTTGACCGGTTCAGCCAGGCGCTGGCGCAGCTCGAGTCGTCCTCTCGACAACAGCCGGGCTACGGATCGCCCTGATCGGAATTGGACAGCGGTCGCAGCGGGCAGTCGGCGGCGCAGGGACGCGCCGCCGATGAGCGCTTTTATTGCATCGGAGCCCTGGGCAGTACCGGCCGCAAAAGCGTCGTCTTGACGCGCTGCCAGTGCTTTGGTGGCGAGGGTCCGACTTCCGCCCTACGCACTTGTATGGATTGAGTGGCCGCATCAGCAGGAATACTGAATGCTAACCGGAGGCCGCTGGCTCCAAATGCAGTCGTAACAACATCGGACGTTCCGTCACCATTCATATCCGCGATCAGTAATCGATCTATCTTGATGTTTATCGGATACACAAATTCCTTCGAAAGACTTCCGTCCGGCTGCTGGATAAACATGCCAATTCCCGCACGGCCATTTCCGTTAACCGGGTCATCGAACGACTCTCCGAATAGAATGTCGTTGCGTCCATCGCCGTTGATATCGGCTATGGCCGGTACGCCGATATCACCACGGGTAGCGGCCATCGTTCCGCTACCGAGCGTACCGTCCGACTGCTGCAGCATAATGATCATGCCGTCATAGACCTTCAAAATTACATCGTTTCTGCCGTCTCCGTTAACGTCGCCAACGACGATGGAAGATTCGCTCGACGTTAGCGGATAGACGGCCGGCGGCGAGAACGTACCATCGTCGTGGCCCACGAGAACCAGCAGTTGCTCCGGGTAAGTGTTAACCGCCAGCAGATCACTGATTCCATCGCCGGTGACATCGCCGACGGCGAACGTGGTGAGGGTAAACACTCCGCTCACGGCAATCTGTACGGGGTTACCGATGGCGCCGCCGGCAATGGGCCCGTAGATCGTGAGGGAATCATATCCGGCTTCCGCCACGACTGAGTTCCGCGACTCGCCGTAAAGTTTGGCGATGATGACGCCGGCGTAGCCGCTGTCGGTACTCGTGCCCGCCACAGTTTCAAGTGGTCCCAACGTTCCGTCAGTCTGCTGTAATCGATAGCCGATCCCGATGCCGCTCCCGGTTACGAGATCAGCGAGACCATCGCCGTTTATATCGCCGATCGCAACCTGGCCGTAGTCGAGCGTGTAGCCTGCAGGTGCCGAAAAGCGTCCACCACCGCGATTGTAAATGACGAGGACGGAGTTCCCCGCACCGTTGCCATTGATTACCAGGTCCGGTAAACCATCGTTGTTGAGGTCGCCGACGGCAACAATATTTACCGATAGATCATCGCCGAGCGCCGATAGCAGACCCAGATGCACTGGCCCATTCACGTTGATGACGGCACCCGCTCGCGAATCGCAGCACGATCCGAGGCTTGCGTAGTAATAGCCGGCAACGTCCGGTGTGAACGATGGTTGTGCGCCGTTGGAAGAATCCAGTACAGCTTGGCTGCCTTCCGGCGTATACAGATACCATTGATACCCGTCCCACCCACCGGAAGAATCCGTACTGCCGCGTCCATCCAATGCAACCTCACTTCCGAGCGCTGCATTGCGGTTCGGGCCCGCATCCGGCCCATCCACAGTGTCGTAACTTGAATTGCTGCTTGCATTAATGATCGTTGCATCGCTGCTCGATCCGCTCGCATTCGATACCCCCAGGCGTACCAGATAGTCGCCGGTACGGTCAGGTGTCAGCGTCGGGTTGGCGGTAGCTGCGTTTTCGAGGGTTGCCGTGCTGCCAGCAGGTGCCATCGCCAGCATCCACTGGAAGTGGACAAACGAGCCATCCTGCGAATGGCTGTATCGACCATTGAGCGTAACGGGCTCGCCGTCGCGGCTGCTTATCGTCGGACCCAGATCCGCTTCGGGTGCCCCGGTCGGAGTGGGCGTGACATCGGGTGCAAAAGTCGACCAGTCGAAGCGGGCGGCTTCATCGGCGACGCCGTCACCATTCGTGTCGAGCCCCACCGAGCCGAAATTCTTGTTGAGCGCGACCAGGTCAGCGGTCACACTGCCTGCGACCCCAGACAGACCCA
>DASSOO010000264.1:0-5217 GCA_035700455.1 Gammaproteobacteria bacterium | reverse complement strand
GTTTTACCACCGTGCCGAATGCAATGCGGCTGCGGCCCGCGGCGACTACACGCCGGCCATGGAGGCTCGCGCCGCCTGACCGCGGCCTGTCCGCCGGCGCGGCCCGACCGCGCCGGTGGAACGCGCGCCGGCGGCGCCTGTCATACCTTCCTCAAACGCCGAAAAGAACGAATCTGCCGGGAAGCCGATGGCTGCGAACGCCAAAAACATTATCGAAATCCGGGCGCTGCGCTACACGCGCGGCGAGAAGGTGATTTTCGACAATCTCGACATCGACATCGAGCGCGGCAAGATCACCGCCATCATGGGTCCGAGCGGCACCGGTAAGACAACGCTGCTCAGGCTCATTACCGGGCAGTTGCTGCCGGATCACGGTCGTATCCTCGTCGACGGCCGCGACGTGCCGCATCTCAACACGTCGCAACTCTACAGGCTGCGTCGCGAGATGGGTATGCTGTTCCAGAACGGCGCACTGCTCACCGATCTCACCGTGTTCGAGAACGTCGCCTTCCCGCTGCGCGAGCATACGTCGCTGCCCGAAAGCCTGATTCGTCACCTGGTCCTGATGAAGCTGCAGGCTGTCGGCCTGCGTGGCACCTGGAACATGATGCCGGGCGATTTATCCGGCGGTATGGCGCGACGCGTCGCGCTGGCGCGCGCAATCATCATGGATCCGCAGATGATCTTTTACGACGAGCCGTTCACCGGCCTCGACCCGATTTCGATGGGCGTCATCGTGCGCCTCATCAAGATGCTTAACGACACGCTCAATCTTACGAGTGTAATCGTTTCACACGACGTGGCGGAGATTGCCACGGTGGCCGACCAGAGCTACCTGATTGCCGGCGGCCGGGTGCAGGCGCGCGGCACGCCGCAGGAACTTGAGCACAGCCGCTCGGCGCAGGTGCGCCAATTCATGAAGGGGCTTGCGGACGGCCCGGTGCCGTTTCATTATCCGGGGCCGGATTATGCCGATCAGCTCCTGGGAGAGGCGTGATGGCGCTCTTGCGTTACCTCCGCTACACGGTCGGCGATTTCGTGCAGACCTTCGGCGCGTCGCAACTGTTTCTTGCACGGCTGCTTGCCTACACGCCGCGCAGTCTGATGCGCCCGCAGCTCATTATCCACCAGATCTATTTCGTCGGTGCGGGCGCCGTCGTCCTCATTTCGTTTTCGGGCTTTTTCGTCGGCCTGGTGATGGCGCTGCAAAGCTATCAGTCGCTGGCGAAGTTCTCGGCGACCGGAGAAGTCGGCGTCGTGCTCGCGCTGTCATTGTTTCGGGAACTCGGGCCGGTGATTTCCGCGCTGTTGTTCGTGGGTCGTTCCGGCACTGCGCTTGCGTCCGAAATCGGCCTGATGCGCGCAACCGACCAGATTTCAGGCATGGAAATGATGGCTGTCGATCCGATACGCCGTGTCATCATGCCGCGTTTTCTTGCCGGTGCAATCTCGATGCCGATGCTGGCGATGATTTTCAGCGCGATCGGCATTCTCGGCGGCTACCTGCTTGCGGTGCCGTACCTCGGCATCGATCCGGGCGCGTTCTGGGGGCAGATGCGCAGTAGCGTCAGTTTAGCCAGCGACATTCTGAGCGGCTTGCTGAAGGCATTTATTTTTGGCGGCGCGGTAACGATGATTGCTCTGTTCGAAGGTTATAATGCATGGCCGACTGCCGAAGGTGTCGGCCGGGCGGCCACGCGCACCGTAGTCATCAGCTCCATCACGATCTTCGCACTCGACTACATCCTCACCGCGTTTATGTACACCGGGGGTTAAGTGGCCTCTCCAAGCAATATTGCCGGGTTCAGCGAGACTGTCCGCCTTAATAAAAAGGCGCGCTGTGCAGGCAACGGCCGCTGCCCCTGTCACGCGGCGCAACACCTTCCATGGGCGCGGCCGGCCTCGCCCAACGATCGGAAGGTCACGCCGCCGTCGCGCCTCTTGTGCTTACGTAACGCGCATGAGCGCTCTGAACATAACGTTATCACTTTGCGAGGCCACCTTTTATGAAACAGACAAGGGCGGTGGAATTCGGGACCGGGCTGTTCATCTTGTTCGGCATCCTGGCGTTGTTTTTTCTCGCGACGCAAACGACCAACTTTTCCTACGTGGCGCCGGATACCTACAGCGTAACGGCCGTGTTCCAGAACATCGGCGGCCTCAAGGTGCGCGCCCCGGTCAGTATGTCCGGTGTCAAGATCGGCCGCGTCGCGGCAATCGAACTCGATCCACGGCGCCTCGAAGCGGTAGTGACGATAGACATCGATAAAAAGTACAACAAGCTGCCGCGAGACACCGTCGCCAGTATTCTCACGGCAGGCCTGCTCGGCGAGCAGTACGTAGGGCTGAACCCTGGGGGTTCGGAGAAATATCTGCGCAACGGCGACAGGATTCAATTTACGCAATCGGCTATCATTCTCGAGCATCTGATCGGCCAGTTTCTGGCCGGGCAAAGCAACAAGTCACCGGAGCAGCCATGATGCGTAACTCATTCATTATCACGATTTTTGCAGCCTTGCTCGCTGTGACGTCGGTCGCCGCACAGGCTGCGTCCAAGGTCGAGTCGCCCGATCTGGTGGTCAAGCGGACCGCCGAAAATGTGCTCGGGACAATCCGCGCCAACAAGCAGAAGTTCCAGCACAACCCGCAGGCGGTATTCGATCTGGTACAGAAAGATATGGCGCCAAACTTTGACTTTGACTACGCCGCGCGCCTGGTGCTCGGGCGCGCGTGGCGCGACGCGACGTCGAAACAGCGCCATGAATTTATCAAGGCGTTTCAGCATTACCTCGTCAACAGTTATGCGGATGCGCTGGTGAAGTATTCCGACTCGAAGCTCGAGGTCGAGCCGTCGCGGGCACAGCCGGGCGACGAGCGTGCGACCGTCAGGAGCGTTATCA
Source organism: Gammaproteobacteria bacterium (assembly GCA_035700455.1). Classification (GTDB taxonomy): domain Bacteria; phylum Pseudomonadota; class Gammaproteobacteria; order Natronospirales; family DASSBR01; genus DASSBR01. Next base: position 2,317 of record DASSOO010000264.1, on the reverse strand, counting down.
CGCCGCCGGACCACGCACCGATCCGCGTCGACTACGCGATGCGCAAGACGGATGGCGGCTGGAAAGCGTTCGACGTGAGCGCAGAGGGTGTGTCGTACGTGATGAGCTACCGTAATACCTTTGCAAGCGAAGTCCAGCAGATCGGTCTCGACGCGTTAATCAAGCGTCTTCAGGATCGGGCTCACCAGAAGGCGAAAGAGGCGACAAACAAGGCGGGCGGCGGAAGTTCCCAATGAACAACGTCGATTTCGAGAGCCTCGGCAACGGGCGCTTTTTCGTCAGCGGCGACCTCAGCTTCGATACGGCGGAGGCGGCGCTTGAAGAAGGCGAACGCCTGTTCGAGCCGTTCCAGGAGCTCGACCTCGATTTCACCCACGTCGCCAACAGCGATAGCGCGGGGTTGGCGGTATTGATCGAATGGATCGCCCGCGCGCGACGCGACGGTAAGGAAATCTATTTCAGCCGCCTGCCGCGCCAATTGCTCGCGCTGGCGCAGATTAGCGAAGTGGAAAACCTGCTGCCGCTCACGAAGCCCGAAGGGCCGTAACGGCCTGCATCGCGATCCGGCGATCGCTTCTGCAATTTCCCGGTTTCCCGTTAATCCGAATCATCATCGTCAATGTCCGGATACTGAGGCGGCGGCGGGTTGCCGTCGTAGATCAGGAACTGACGATGCTGCAGGTAGGCATCGCGGATGAAGATGTAGGGATCGAACGCGGCCTTGATCTGGTCTTCGTAATTCAACAGGCCGGCGCGTGTGTCGATGCCGTTGAGAATCACCATGCCGTTGCGCGTTGGCACATCATCGACTTCGTAGATACTGGTGGGATTGTAGCGCCCGTCGACATAGCTGCCGAACGCGCCGCGAAAGGTGCTCGGACCGAGTAGCGGCAAGACGAGGTATGGACCGCTCGGCACACCCCATACCGCGAGTGTCTGCCCAAGGTCTTCGTCGTGTTGCTGGAGTCCCATCGGTGTGGCGACATCGAACAGGCCGAGCACGCCAAACGTCGAGTTGGCAAGGAAGCGGCCGGTGTCGGCACCCGATTGCTTGAATTTGCCCTGGAGCAGATCATTGAAAATGACGATCGGCTCTTCCAGGTTTTGGAAGAAATTGTGGACGCTGTCCTGCACCGGCTGCGGCGTAACCTTGACGTACGCTTTGGTCACGGGCTTGACGACGACGCGGTCCATGACGTCGTTCATCGTCGAGGTGATGCGATTGAGGCGCTCGAGCGGATCGGGAGCGATCGGCGCGCCAGCCTGCGGCGGCGTCGTGGCGCAGCCGCCGAGCAGCAGTGCGGCCGCAAATCCCAGCGTGCGGCCGGCACGGCCGAAAGCGGTCGTCATGCGAAACTCCTGCGGAAAACTGCGATTATCGCCGATCGGGCAGGTCCGACTCCAGCCGCCAGCCGAGCCGGGGGCCGTTGCCGTTTCGATCCCGCCTTAGATCTCTCATTGTGTGCCGCAAGTCGTCGAGGCGCGCCTGGTAGCGCTGCTTTTCGTACACGTCAATGTGCGGCGCGTCGAGCGCCAGGCGCATCTGGTCGATGGCCGATGCGATCTGGCCGTTAAGTTCGTAGAATTGCGACAGGTAATAGCGGCCTTCAGCCGTCCTGCCGCTACGGCTGGTCGCGTCTGCGAGAAGCCGCAGTATCGACGGGTCGCTGCCGTTCTCGAGCGCTGCCGCTTGCAGCAGATGCCGCGCCGCATCAGCTTTGCCGGCATCCAGCAACGCGTTGGCATGTGCAACCTCGACGGCGAGGCTGCCGGGGAATATTCGTTCGGTCTGTTCGAAGCGCGCCAGTGCTGCCGCGCGCTCGCCGTTCTGGAATTCGGCATTTGCGAGGGCGATATGAAACGCGACGACGTCCTGATGCGCGGCGAGCAACGGCTTGAGAATCGTGATTGCCTTGGATTCCCGGTTGAGGCGGATATAGCATAACGCTTCGCCGTACCTGATCGCGTCGGCCGCCATCGGCGTGAGCTTGCTCATGTCGACGTTCTTGAAATAGGTCAGTGCGTCGTCGATATGGTCGGCCACCAGTACACGCGCCCGGGCACGCATCAGCAGGTAGTTGCGGCTGTTGGCGTGCGGTCGCGGATGCATTTGCTGGGCGCGCTCTTTCGCGTCGGTTATACGTTGCGTGTCGAGCGGGTGATCGACCAAAAACGCCGGCGGCGCTATCTGGCCCCGGGACAGGATCTCGAATTTCTGAAACATCTGCGCCATGCCACGCGGGTCGTAGCCGGCGTGCGCCATAAAGCCGATGCCGACGCGGTCAGCTTCAGATTCATCGTGGCGCGTGAAATTGAT
>DASSOO010000263.1:0-2960 GCA_035700455.1 Gammaproteobacteria bacterium | reverse complement strand
AAACCGATGCGCAAGGGTTCTTCGACGCATACGCCGACGCAATCGACGCGATTGGCGCCAGCGTCAGCGGCAGCGTCGACGTGTTCTCCGCGCCCAGCATTTCGGTCAAACTCTCGGCATTGCACCCACGCTACGAATTCGCGCAGCGCGAGCGCGTACTCGCGGAATTGACGCCGCGGCTGCTGGCACTGGCGGAGCGAGCCGCAAAGGCCGGTATTGCGCTCACCGTCGATGCCGAAGAGGCCAACCGGCTCGACCTGTCGCTGGACGTATTCGAGCGCGTCTATCGTTCAGATTCGCTGCGCGGCTGGCAGGGTTTCGGGCTCGCGGTGCAAGCGTATCAAAAGCGTGCGATCCGCTTGATCGACTGGCTCGCGGCGCTCGGCGAAGACGTCGGCCGGCGAATTCCGGTGCGCCTCGTGAAGGGCGCGTACTGGGACACGGAAATCAAGCTCGCGCAGATGGAAGGGCTGAAGGGCTACCCCGTGTTCACGCGCAAGGCATCGACCGACGTGTCGTACCTTGCCTGCGCGCGCCGGCTGCTGGCGGCCGGCGACGTCATTTACCCGCAGTTCGCGACGCATAACGCGCACACGCTCGCAAGCGTTGTCGAGATGGCCGGCGAGCGGCGCGACTTTGAGTTTCAGCGCCTGCACGGCATGGGCGAAGAGCTCTATGACGAGGTTGTCGGTGACAACAAGCTGGGCATGCACTGTCGCGTATACGCGCCGGTTGGCCGCCACAAGGAACTGTTGCCGTACCTGGTGCGTCGCTTGCTCGAGAATGGCGCCAATACGTCGTTCGTCAACCGCATCATCGACGAAAAAGTGCCGATCGACGATATCGTTGCAGACCCGGTAGCCACGGTCGAAGGCCTGCACATCAAGCGCCATCCGCGCATCCCGGTGCCGCGCGAAATATATGGTGCGGAACGAATTAATTCCGCCGGCATCAATCTCAGCGACGTTTCCGAAGCCGACGCGTTGGCCGAGGCGATTGCCGCGGCCTTGCGCAGGGATTGGCGCGCAGTACCTGTTGTCAGCGGCAAAGCTCTCGAAGGCTCCGCTCACCCGGTGCTCGATCCGAGCGACCGCCGCCGCCAGGTCGGCAGCGTCGTCGACGCCGATGAGCAGGCGGTGCGCGATGCGCTGGCCGCGGCGCACGCGGCGCAGCCGGGCTGGGACGCGACTCCACCCGCGCAGCGCGCCGACATCCTTTTGCGTGCAGCGGACCTCTACGAGGAACATCACGCTGAACTGATGGCGCTTGCGATTCGTGAGGCCGGCAAATCGGTACTCGATGCGATCGCGGAAGTACGCGAGGCAGTCGACTTTTTGCGCTACTACGCGTTGCGGTCCCGGCGCGATTTCGGTGAGCCGATCAGGCTGCCCGGCTACACCGGCGAGAGCAACGAGCTGTCGCTGCACGGCCGCGGCGTATTTACGTGCATCAGCCCCTGGAATTTCCCGCTCGCGATCTTCACCGGCCAGATTAGCGCCGCGCTTGCCGCCGGCAACTGCGTGCTCGCGAAGCCCGCCGAGCAGACCGCGCTGATCGGCGCACTCGCGGTGCGGCTGTTGCACGAAGCCGGTATTCCCGGCGACGTGCTGCACTTCCTGCCGGGGCGCGGCGAAGTGGTCGGTGCGGCGGCGGTCGCCGACGAACGCGTTGCCGGTGTCGCGTTTACGGGTTCGACCGAAACCGCAAAGATGATTCACAAGTCGCTCGCCAACCGCGGCGGCGCCATTCCCGCGTTGATCGCCGAAACCGGGGGCCAGAATGCGATGCTGGTCGATAGCTCGGCACTGCCGGAGCAGGTCGTCAAGGACGTGGTCGAATCCGCGTTTCACAGCGCCGGGCAGCGTTGCTCGGCGTTACGCGTCTTGTTCGTACAGGAAGAAATCGCGCCTCGGGTCATCGAGATCCTGTCCGGCTACATGCAGACGCTGAAGGTCGGCGACCCGGCGTTGCTGCCAACCGATCTCGGGCCGGTCATCGATGATGAAGCGCTCGCGAGCCTCAATGCGCACGCCGAACGCATCAAGCGGCAGGGCCGGCTGATTGCCGAGGCGAAGCTGCCGCCGGAATGTGCGAACGGCAGTTTCTTTGCGCCGCTCGCAGTCGAAATCGACAGCCTGGATATTCTCAAACGCGAGGTCTTCGGTCCGATCCTGCACGTGATCCGCTACCGCGCGCGCGATCTCGACAAGGTCATCGACGCTATCAATGAAACCGGCTATGGACTGACACTTGGCGTGCACAGCCGTATCGACAGCCGCGCGCGCGACATCGAGCGCCGCATCCGCGTCGGCAACGCATACATCAACCGTAACATGATCGGCGCGGTCGTCGGCGTGCAGCCGTTCGGCGGCCAGGGCCTGTCCGGCACCGGTCCGAAAGCCGGCGGGCCGCATTACCTGCTGCGCTTTGCGACCGAGCGGACATTGACGATTAACACTGCCGCCGTCGGCGGCAATGCGACGTTGCTGTCGTTGGCGGAATAGAAAAAGTGCCTAGGATTAAGTGCCTGGGACTGAGTTGGGAAGGCACCCGCTCGGTCTTCACTTAGTCCTAGGCACTAGGCACTCGCCATTCATCAAAGTGCAGTAATGAGTTATGGCCATCAGTATTTTTGACCTCTTTAAAGTTGGTATCGGTCCGTCGAGTTCGCATACGGTCGGACCGATGCGGGCGGCGCGGCAGTTCCTGCTCGACTTGCAGGAGCGCTCACTGCTGGGTACAGCCGCGCGGGTGATGGTCGAGCTGTACGGGTCGCTGGCGCTGACCGGCAAGGGACACGGCACCGACCGCGCGATCCTTCTCGGCCTGTCGGGCGAGACGCCGGATGGCGTGGACCCCGACGGTATCCCCGCGCTGCTCGAAAACATTCGCGGTTCGGGCAGGATCAGACTGCTCGGCGGACCTGAGATCGATTTTGCCGAAGCCGGCGATTTGCTGCT
>DASSOO010000262.1:0-7204 GCA_035700455.1 Gammaproteobacteria bacterium | reverse complement strand
TCTGTATCCCATTGTGCGAATGTGCCGTACAGCCGGCAGTGCTCCCGACCGCGCCAATGGTCCGGGAACTGCGCTAGGCCATGGCCACTCAATTCGATAAGGGCAAGTCGTTTCGGGCGCTTCACGCGCGAGCCGGTGCATTTATCATTCCCAATCCGTGGAATGCCGGTACGGTTCGACTGCTGGAACACGCTGGTTTCGAAGCCCTGGCTACAACCAGCGCCGGCTACGCATTTTCCGCCGGGCGGGCGGATGGCTCGGTCGCGCGCGGCGAGATGATCGGGCACATCGAAGACATCGTGTCAGCCACCTGTCTGCCGGTCAGCGCCGACCTTGAGAACGGTTACGGCGATGATCCGGACACGATCGCGGCAACCATCCGCCTGGCGGCCACGGCGGGCGCTGTCGGCGGATCGATAGAAGACTTCGCCGGCCCCCACGCCGACCGGCCGCTCTACGATATCGGCCTGGCCGCAGAGCGCATCAGCGCGGCAGCCGAGGCCGCCCGCGTCTTGCCATTTCCATTTACCTTGACTGCCCGCGCGGAGAATTACCTGGCAGGAAAACCCGACCTGCGGGATACCATAGCCCGGTTGCAAGCGTATCAGGAGGCAGGCGCAGACGTGCTTTACGCGCCCGGCATCAATGCCGAGGAGGATATCGCTGCGGTTGTCGCGTCCGTCGACCGCCCGGTCAATGTAGTGGTCGGCGTGCGCGGCGCGCAGTTGAACCTTGCGAGGCTGGCGGCACTGGGCGTCAAGCGCGTCAGCGTCGGCAGTGCGCTGTCCCGCGTCGCACTCGGCGCACTCCTGCGGGCTGTCGGGGAAATGCGAGAGCAGGGTAGTTTTGCCTTTTCCGACGAAGCTGCGGGTTATGGTGACCTCAATTGCCTGTTCGAGGAATGCACGAGTAAAAAAGCGGTCCTTCGCCATGCGCAGGCTTTGCGGGCCGCGTACTGAGTTTCGCTGGACGCCCGCTACGTTACGGTCTGGCAGAAGCAAAGCGATGGTTCGTGGAATCTTTCGCAACCTCGTCCTGCCTTGAAGCGGCCGCTGCCGCTGTCACCGCTATGGCAGGACGATGCCAATTGCTCGAAGCTGCCGGCACAGCAGGATTAGCGGCAGGCCGATCAGCGCCGTCGGGTCGCTCGATTCGATCGATTCGAACAATGCGATTCCCAATCCTTCGGCCTTGAAGCTGCCGGCGCAGTCGTACGGCTGCTCACGATCCAGATAGTGCTCGATTTCTGCGTCGGAAAGGTCGCGAAAGCGAACGCGCGTGACATCGACATCCGTCTGCACGTGGCTTCCTGCAACGACAGCGACCGCGGTATAAAACTCGAGTACGTTGCCGCTGGCGCGGCGCAGCTGGGCTTGTGCCAGTTCCCGGCTGCCGGGCTTGCCGGTCGGCGCGCCTGCAAGGGAGGCGACCTGGTCCGAGCCGATCACGACGGCAGGTTCTCCCACTGTGGCCGCGACCGCGCTTGCCTTCGCGCGCGCCAGCCGTTTGGCGAGCGCATCCGGCGCCTCGTTCGGCTGCGGGCTCTCATCGACGGCGGGATTGCGCCACTCGAAACCGAGACCCAGCCGGGCGAGCAGGGCACGCCGGTATGGCGACGACGAAGCGAGGAATATACGGCTGGTTTGCATTCGGTTTATCCTTGCTATTGAGCGCTTTGTGATGCAGTGCTTGTTTTCGTGCGGACCGCCGCGGCCTGCCTTGTGAAGCTACCGGCCGGGGGCAATAATGAATTATTGCCGGCTGCACGTCACCGACGACAGACCGCCACCATCCACGGACGAGGACTTGCAATGAACAGACCCCAAGCCGCGTCTGCGCGCACGAGTCGCGCGACGCTGGCCACCCCCACCGACCTGGAAGCCGACGCGGTACGCGATGTTGCCGGCGCAATGAACGCCGTGCTGGCGGACGCGTTCGCACTGTTTCTCAAAACCAAGAATTTCCATTGGCACATGAGCGGGCCGCATTTTCGAGACTATCACCTGCTGCTCGACGAGCAGGCCGCGCAGTTGTTCGCGATGACCGACCCGATCGCCGAACGCATCCGCAAGCTCGGCGGCGCGACGATCAAGTCAATCGGCCATATTGCCCGGCTGCAGCACATCCCGGACAACGACGCGGATTTTGTCGAGCCATCCGACATGCTCGCGGAACTGCGCGAGGACAATCACGCCCTCGCGGTGCGCCTCCGCGAGGCCCACGGTGTTTGCGACGAGCGCGGCGATGTCGCAACCGCCAGCCTGATAGAAAATTGGGTCGATGAAACCGAGCGGCGTATCTGGTACCTCTTCGAGACCAGCCGTGGCCGCGGCCGCTGACGATATCCTTATACGGCGGCGGCAATCGCCGGCTTTGACACCGCAGCGCCGCTAATCGTATCATCTCCCGGCTATGCATGAGGCAATGCCGGATCGCATCAACGCGGCGCGGCTGGCCCGCGAATGCGCCCGTTTCACAGGATCGATCCCGCTCGACAGGATGCCGCGGCTCGCGCAGTGCCTCGCCGATACAGGCGGGCAGGCCGAAGTCGAGGCCGCCTTTGCGAGCGATGCCGCCGGGCGTGCGATCGTGAGCGGTCGCGCCAGGGCAGCGGTGAATCTTGTTTGCCAGCGCTGTCTTGAGCCGACGGCCTGGACGCTGGATGCGCAGTTCGTGCTCGCGCTGGTCGAAAACGAGACCGAAGCTGCTGCGCTGCCGGCTGAATACGAGCCGCTGCTGTGGCCGGACGGAACCGGAACGCTCGCGCAACTTGTCGAGGACGAGTTGCTGCTGGTGCTGCCGGTGGTAGCGCGCCATGCAGATGCGGCGGCCTGCGGGCCGGCAGCGGCGGCGTTGCACCAGGAGGGGGAGGCGCGGCGTGACGATAATCCGTTCGCGGCGCTCGAGAAATTGAAGCGCAAAGGAAGTACCTGGGACTGAGTGCCTGGGACTAAGTGCAAGAAGAGACGTCAGTCTCTTGGCTCAGTCCTAGGCGTTTAGCGCCAGGCACTTTTTTATTTTTTCGGAGACCTAAATGGCCGTTCAGCAAAATCGCAAGTCCCCGTCGAAGCGTGGCATGCGGCGTTCCCACGATGCGCTCGGCAAACCGGCGCTTTCGATCGAACCGACGACCGGCGAGACGCATCGCCGGCACCACGTGAGCCCAGACGGCTATTATCGGGGCCGCAAGGTCCTGGAGGCTCCGCAGGAAGACTAGGCCTTGATCGGCACCCTTCCGGCTCGTCACCTTGAATGATTTCACCGCCATCCGGGATGCGCACGCGAATATCCCGGAAGGGGCTTCGCCGCGCGTGCGCGACGCCGCGCCGGCCGAACCGCTGCGCATGAGCCAGACGATAACGATTGCCCTCGACGCGATGAGCGGCGATCGCGGTCCTGCCGTCGCGATGGATGCGGCGATCGAACAGTTGCGCGCCGCGCGCAATCTCAAGCTGATCGTCGTCGGCGACCGCGCGATTCTCGAGCCGATGGCTGCCCGTGCACCGGCCGCACTCAAGCCAAGGCTGGGGCTGCATCACGCGAGCGAAGTGGTCGCAATGGACGAGCCGCCGCAGCAGGCTTTGCGCGGCAAGAAAGACTCGTCGATGCGTGTCGCGATCAATCTTGTCAAGGAGGGTGCGGCGCAGGCCTGCATCAGCGCCGGCAATACCGGCGCACTGATGGCAACCGCGCGTTTCGTACTCAAGACGCTGCCCGGCATCGACCGGCCAGCGATCATTTCCCCGATTCCGGCGATCGACGGTCATACGCTGATGCTCGACCTCGGCGCGAATACCGACTGCACACCCGAGCAGTTGTTCCAGTTCGGCGTGATGGGCTCGGCGCTCGCCACCGCTGCCTACGGCCTCGACCGGCCGCGTGTCGGGCTGCTGAACGTCGGCTCCGAGGAAATCAAGGGAAACGAGCGCGTGCGCCAGGCGGCGCAGCTGATCGGGTCAAGCGAACTCAACTACATCGGCTTCGTCGAAGGCAACGATATTTTTTCCGGCCGCGTCGACGTCATTGTCAGCGACGGCTTTGTCGGCAACGTTGCGCTGAAGACCATCGAAGGCATGGCCAAGATGATTGGCGCCTACATTCGCGAAGAATTCACCCGGACCGTATTCACGAAGATACTTGCCGCCGTGTCGATGCCGGTACTGCGCGCCGTGCGGCGACGGCTCGATCCGCGCCGCTACAACGGCGCGAGCCTGCTGGGGCTCAACGGCATCGTCATCAAGAGCCACGGAGGCGCAGACCGGATTGCATTTGCGAATGCGATTCGCGTCGCAATGCTCGAAGTCGACAAGCAGGTGCCCACGCGCATTACGAGTCTACTCGAAAAACAGTTTGCAAAGGAGCAGGGCGAGTGACCTATTCCCGCGTCCTCGGTACCGGGCATTACCTGCCCGAAAAAGTCGTCACCAATTTCGACCTCGAAAAGCAGGTCGAAACGAGCGACGAGTGGATCCGCACGCGCACCGGCATTGAGCGCCGCCATCTCGCCGTCGAAGGCGAAACCACCTGCGATCTCGCCGAGCAGGCAGCACGCCGGGCGATGGAGGCAGCAAACGTAGCCGCGGATGACGTCGACCTGATCGTCGTCGGCACGACTACGCCGGACCAGGTGTTCCCGAACATGGGTTGCCTGCTGCAGGAGCGCCTCGGCATTCACAACTGCCCGGCGTTCAGCCTCGAAGCGGCATGCACCGGTTTTATTTATGCTCTGTCGATCGCCGACAAGTTCATTCGCGCGGGCGAGGCGAAAACCGCCCTCGTCATCGGCGCGGAGACTTTGTCGCGCATGGTCGACTGGAGCGACCGTTCCACCTGCGTGCTGTTCGGCGATGGTGCCGGTGCGGTGGTGCTCGGCGCGTCCGAGGAACCCGGTATCCTGTCGACACACCTGCATGCGGACGGGCAGTACAAGGACCTGCTGTTCTTCCCGTCCGGAGTTTCGAAAGGCTTCGATTCGTGGAAGGCCGGCGGCGACTTCGTGCAGATGAAAGGCAACGAAGTCTTTCGCGTAGCCGTCAACACGCTTGGCCAGATCGTGCGCGAGACGCTCGAGGCTGCTGAAATGGAACACGCCGCGATCGACTGGCTGGTGCCGCACCAGGCGAACCTGCGCATCATCGAGGCGACGGCGAAAAAGCTGAAAATGCCGATGGAGCGCGTCATCGTCACGATCCAGGAACATGCGAACACATCGGCTGCGTCGGTGCCGATGGCCTTCGACGTTGCCGTTCGCGACGGCCGCATCCAGCGCGGCCAGACGGTCGTCATGGAAGCCTTCGGCGGCGGCTTTACGTGGGGTTCCGCGCTGCTGCGGTATTAGCGGGTATCAGCCGCCGCTGCGTTCAGTCACTACTGCAGCGTGCACTGCTCCGTCGCGCCGGCCGGAATAGCCGCCATTGCCGCATCGAGTTTCCCAGGATCGACAATCGGCAGCTTTTGTTCCAGTTTGATAGTACTGTACTTGACCGCGTGGCCACTTGCAGTCTGTGCGCGAAAGCGTTCCGTTTTGTCACCGTTCAGTTCGCATTGCAGATAGGTTCTGGCGCGGCTGGACAGTAGGTGGACGTAGCGGCAGATCATTTCGCCTGCTTGTGTCGGATCTCTTGTGTAATGGTTGTGCAGTGCCAGCTTCAGGAACGACAGGATACAGACCGGCTTGAGCTTGTGCCCCTGAACCGTCATCGTCCCCATCGACGCTATCTCCTGCCCCGCAAGGGTTCGGCTGTCCTTTGCCGTTTCTGACAACCGCTGTGAAACAGCGCTCGCCGCTGCACCAAGCTCCTTGGCGTCGTCGGGCGTCCGGGTAATGATTCTGAGCGGCTTGACGACGATTTGCACGCTCGGATGAAAGGTCGCCGGTTGCGACACCCGCGCCCGGTTCTGCTGCGTCTTGCCTGCCGATGGCGTTTGCTGTTGCGAGGCGTAAACAGGCTGTGCGAGCGCAGCGAGCAGTGCCGAGAGCAGGAATACGCTCGACAACTGAAGGTTCGGCCGTTTCATATTCGTCCCCTCAGCCGTAGGAAGGTAATATTTTCACAAGTATAGTCGAAATTTCAGCCCGGGGGAGAAAAGGCTGAATCAGCTGATTTCAAACGCGTCCGCATCGATGTGAAACGGCAGCTGCCTGCGCCAGTCGGAGAGAGCGGCAGCCCCGAGGGTGACGGTTTGACAGAACTCCTGCTCCGCGCCGGTTAACAGGATATCGCCGGCCATGGTGACCGCAGTCGAGTCGCCGCTGTAGTGATGGCCGACGCCGTCATCGCCGACGACGTTGACACCGACGACGTAGCTCAGGTTTTCGATTGCACGTGCGGCAAGCAATGTCTGCCAGTGGCGGCGCCGCGGTGCGGGCCATTCGGCGATATAGACGAGCAGGTCGTAGTCGCCGCGGTTGCGGCTGAAGACCGGGAAGCGCAGGTCGTAGCAGATCAGCGGGCAGATACGCCAGCCATTGAGCTCGACGATGAGCCGGTCGCTGCCGGACTGGTAGTGTTCGTGCTCGCCAGCCATGCGAAACAGGTGGCGCTTATCGTAGTAGCTGTACCGCCCGTTGGGCGGCATCCAGAACAGGCGGTTGCGGTAGCCGCCGTCGACGCTGACCATGACGCTGCCGGTGATGACGGCCTTACGTTCGGCAGCCTGCCCGGCGAGCCACGCAAGCGTCGGGCCGTCGGCCGGTTCAGCGTGCGCCGGCGCGTTCATGCTGAAGCCGGTGGTAAACATTTCCGGCAGCACGATCAGATCGGTTTCGCCGCAACGCGCGATCTTCTCAGCGAGCATCGCACGGTTCGCATCCGGCTGCTCCCAGTGGAGCGCGGTTTGCATCAGGGTGACTTTCAGATCCTGCATAGTATCTCCGCCGCGCGTGCGAGCGTGGCCTCGTCTTTCGCAAAGCAGAAGCGTAGCACCTTGTCGTCAGTTTCGTCGCCGTAGAAAACCGAAACCGGGATCGATGCAACGCCGGCCTTGGCCGTGAGTTCGCGCGCGTAATCGAGGTCGCGCGCGTCGGTGATGCCGCTGTAGTCGAGCAACTGAAAATAGGTACCGGCGCAAGGTTTGAACCGGAACCGGGATGCTGCAAGGCGATCGACAAAATAGTCCCGCTTGGCCTGGTAGAACGCCGGCAGGCCGAGGTAATGCCCGCGGTGTTCGAGGAAATCGGCGAGCGCGAACTGAACCGGCGTCG
>DASSOO010000261.1:0-4173 GCA_035700455.1 Gammaproteobacteria bacterium | reverse complement strand
TTTCAGCTACACCGGCGCACTGATCGCCGGCGTCGTCGGCTTCATCGTCGGCGCCGCCTGGTATGCGCCGTTCACGTTCGGGCCGCTGTGGCTGCGCTACAACCCGGCGGCGCTGGATCAACTGACCGGCGGCGGACGCATCCAGCGCTACCTGATCGCGCTGATAAGCTCGCTGGTGCAGGCATTCGTGCTGGCGGTCATGCTGGCGGAAGCGTCCGAGCCGGATCTCGGCGTCGCACTGGTTCTCGGCTTCCTGCTGTGGCTGGGCTTTACGGCCGCACCGTCGCTGGCCGACTCCTTGCTTTCAAAGAGGCCGATGGGCGGGTGGGCAGTTGATATCGGTCACAGGCTACTGGTGACGCTGGCGATTGCGTTCGTGTTGGGGGTCTGGTGAGTTGAATCTATAGTTTTGTCGCGCTGGCGCGGGCCGATCGACTAGCCGGGGCATCGTCCCGGCGGCCGACCCACTTTCTTTGGAAAGAAAGTGGGCAAAGAAACCAGCGCCCGACACCGTTCGGTCTAAGCACGTCCCTGTGCTGAGACTGCCCGAATCGGAACACTGGAGATCGGGCCGGGCGAGAACTCGGTCCGTCCATGGACCTCAAACAACTCGCCCTTGCTCCCGATTTCCAGCCCTCCGATTCGGCTCACTCCACGGGCGCCCCCAAGAGCCGGCCTTCGTGGCCGGCCAAGAGAAGATAGATTTCCACGGGCCGCGGGAATGATGTTTGAGCGCACGGGTTCGCTGCACTGCAGCGAACGCGATACAAGGATGTATCCCTGGACTGGCTGGCGCAGCAGGATGCGCAGCCAGACAGCGCGAGTTGTGCTCCGGCCCCGCTTTGCGCCACGCGCTTCGGGTAGCCGGCGCACAGGGACTTGCACAGGGGAGCGAGTCTGGCGCAAGTTTCTTTGGTGACTTTCTTTTAAAAGAAAGCCACACGAATTATGCCGTCAGGCGGCAGCCTTGCTTACCACCTTATTTCTCCCCGCCTGCTTCGCCGCCGACACCGCATCTTCCGCGCGGCTGAATAAAGCCTCGAACGCGCCACCGCTATGCGGGCGGGCGGCAACACCGAGACTTACCGTCACATCGATGTTGCCGGGCTTGAGTCCGGCGATGCGGCGACGGATTTCGTCGCCGCGCAAACTCGCCGGGTCGAGGCCGCAGCGCGGCAGCAGCAGCGCGAATTCTTCGCCGTCCCAGCGGGCGACAAGATCTCCGGTGCGACAACTCGCACGTAGTGACTGGCCGACCGCAGCAATGACGGCGTCGCCGGCGGCACGGCCGTGGCTTTGGTTGATTGAGTCGAGCCGGTCGATGTCGATCAGCAGCAGGCTGAGGTCGAGTCCGTGGCGATCGGCTTCGCTGAAATAGCGCGGACCGAGTTCGCGCAACAGGCGGGCGCTGAATAAGCCGGTGAGCGGATCCGTCATCGCCAGTTCGCGCAATTGCGCCTGCTGGCTGCGTACCAGGCCGCGCAGTTGCCAATTCCGGATTAAGTTGCTGACGCGTGCGACGATTTCTTCCTCCGGCGCAGGCTTGGATACGAAGTCGTCGATGCCCAGCTTGAACATCGCGCTGCGTTGCGCGCGATCGTCGTCGACCGACGACACAAGAATCGGAATGCGGCCGCGCCGACCGGTGTGCTCGCGGATACGCCGGATGAGAACATCGCCGCCGAGCTTGCCGCCGACCTGGATGTCGGTGACGACGAGGTCGTAGTCGCGATTCTCGAACGCGGCAACGGCGGCATCGGCGCGGTTGAAATGATCGACCCCAAGATTAAGCTTGCGCAGCGTGCCGATCATGACGTGTGCGGCAACCTCGCTGTCCTCCACGTACAGCACGCGGCCACGCAGCCGCTGGCCAGCATCGTCGGCATAGTGACTGAGGCGGCGCAGCAGGCGTTCGACGTCGGTCTTGTCGAGGATATCGTTGGCGCCGGCCTGGCGTGCGCGGCTGCGCAACGTTGCCACCTTGTCGCCGGTCAGCACAATCACCGGCAGATCCGCGAACTGCGGGTTGCAGCGTAACCGGCAGCATAACTCGAATCCATCGACCCCGCCGGGCAAAGTGGCGGCGGTGCAGACGACGTCAACCGGCCGCCCGGCAAGCAGCGCGAGTGCTTCTTCGGCGGTCGACGCCAGCAGCGCATGATAACCGAGACGCAGGATGACGCGGCTCCACAACGCCTGTGCGACCCGCGAATGGTCGACGAACAGGACCGTCAACAAATTACCGCCATCCCAGCCGCCGTTGCTGCGCATCATCAGTCCTCCGGGCTCGCGTCCGATTTCTGCCGCTGACTGGCGCTCGCGTCGCGGCGCGCCTTGAACTCGTTGCCGGGGTACCAATCCGGCCACGCGTCGCTGTTGGCAAGCGCGGCACCGACGTTGTACAGCAACTTGAGGTCTGCGACTTCGCCGGTGAAGTCCCACTTCGGATTAAATTCGTCGGACGGCTTGTGGTAGTGATGCGCGGTGTAGTCGTTCTCTTTCGCAAGGCCCCACGCCTTGCCGCGGCCGATGTAGTCGATGCCGGCCTCGGTGAATAGTGCCGGCACGCCGTGGCGCGCGAACTCGAAATGGTCGGCGCGATAGTAAAAGCCTTTTTCCGGTTGCGGGTCCGGCCGCAACACGCGCCCGACTTTCTTCGCGTCGCGGCGCAGGTAATCTTCCAGTTCAGAGCTGCCGTAACCGATCACGGTGATGTCGTGCGTCGGCCCGTAGACGTTCATGATGTCCATGTTGATGTCGGCGACCGTTGTCGCCAGCGGTACGACCGGGTGCTCGGTGTAGTACAGCGCGCCGAGTAAACCCTGTTCCTCGGAGGTCGTCGCGAGAAAGATCACCGAGCGCTCCGGCGTCGGGTTCGTTTCGCCGAATGCGCGCGCCAGTTGCAGCAGCCCGGCGATACCGGAGGCATCGTCGCGCGCGCCGTTGTAAATGTCGTCGCCCGACGGATTTGGCTTGGTGCCGAGATGATCCCAGTGCGCCGAATAGACGATAGCCTGATCGGGATGCGTGCGCCCCGGGATCATGCCGATGACGTTGTGCGACTCGACGTGCTTGATCGTGTTGTCGAATGCAACTGATGCCGTCAGGTGCATCGGCCGTGCCTTGAAGCCGCGCGTTGCGGCAGCCTTTTCCATTTGCGCAAGGTTCATGCCGGCCGCGGCGAAGATCTTCTCGGCCGCCTGGTGCGTCACCCAGCCTTCGACTGCCGGCCGGTAACTGCCTTTTTCCGGCGGCAGCATGAACTGCGAGCCCGACCAGCTTCCGGTAACGACTTTCCACGGATAACCGGCCGGGCCGGTTTCGTGGACGATCAGTGCGCCAGCCGCGCCCTGGCGCGCGGCTTCCTCATATTTGTACGTCCAGCGGCCGTAGTAAGTCATCGACTTGCCGTGGAACAACTTCTTGTTGCCGGTGGCGTAGCCGGGATCATTGACGAGAATGACCACCGTCTTGCCCTTGACGTCGATACCGGCGTAATCGTTCCAGTGATATTCCGGCGCAACGATGCCGTAGCCGACAAATACGAGCGGGCTTTTGTCGAGGTCGACGTGCTTCGACTCGCGCTTGGTCCAGACGATCATGTCGTCTGCGTAGGCGAATGACAGCGGCTTTTGCGCACTACCGATGGTCAGCGTGCTGTGTGGATCGGCGGTGACTTCAACCAGCGGGACTGTCTGGAAGTAACTGCCGTTGACCGCTGGCTTTAGCCCCGCCTTCCTGAAATTGTCGCGGATAAAATCAATGGAGAGCTTTTCCCCTTCAGAGGCCGGTGCGCGGCCGCCGAACTTGTCCGAGGCGAGCACCTTGATGTCGTGGGCGATATCGTCGGCGCGTATCGAGGCAACCGGCGGGCGAGCCTGCACGGCAGCTGCAAATACAAGCCCGCAGGCGAGGCCGGAGACGGCAATCAAGGCTTTCATCGGGTACTCCCTCCTGTACTTAACTATTCTCCGGGCACAGCGCCGGATTAACGGTTGTTACCGCCGACAAGCGGCAATCGACTCTGGCACCTGGCCGGTATCGCGATATGACCAAAAACAACCTATTTAACAATAGCATAAAAATAGAACATCATGAAAAAGATTAACAAGGGCGGCTAGCTTGCAGTTTGGCCAGAATATGCTAAAACATTAGGGACTGCCCGAGGCAGGG
>DASSOO010000260.1:0-3448 GCA_035700455.1 Gammaproteobacteria bacterium | reverse complement strand
TTTAAGCGCTCCAAGGCCGCGCAAAAATCCTGTCAGCCTGCCATGCGCAATCGCATTGGCAATGGCGATATCGAGACCGAACGCCGGGAGCGTGATCGCAAGACCGACCGGCCCCTTGGCGAGCGTCGCCAGCGCCACGCCACCCCACAGCTCCCAATCGAAGCCACGCCGATCGCGCACGTAACCGTTGAAAGCGATCAATGTTCCGAGGATCAGGAGACTGTCGGATTGGGCAGTGAAAAAGTTGTAAAGAACACCAGGTAGCGCGACGGCTGTCAGTGGCAGCAGGATCGGCGGCCAGTCGGGAAACAGCCGGCGTTGGAGCTTGGCGAGCCAACCGACCCACAGCAGCAATGCCAGATAGCCCGGCAGGCGAATGGCGACGCGAATCGGCAGCCCCGCCAAATGGCCGATGAGCCCGAGCCAGCAATATAGCGGAGGATATTCGATGTAGGGCACGCCGTTTTTGATCGGGATCAGGAACCGACCCTGCGCAGTCATTTCGCGGACGACTTCGGCGAACCGCGGCTCCATGGACGGAACCAAGCCGTGATTGAACAACGCAAACGCAAAGATTGCGCCGATACCGGCCATAAGAACGACCGGACGATACTGAGCGGGCTCAATCGACGTCGAAAAGATGTTTCGTGCCGCAGCACGAAGTGGCACCTGATAGTGCGGCGTTCGAAAATAGCGGGTAGGCAATGATCGTCCCAGAAAGTGGGATTGCAGATAAACTAACTGCGGATAACAGCGTATTCAACTTACGGTTTAGCAACTTCCCGGTAAGGTTCCGGCGACGCGCGCACTGGCGCGTGATCGATCCGGTCGCGGCCGGAGATCGCCTTGACGATGCGGTAAGCCTCGGCGGTTACCTGGACTATCGCCGCGCGAAGATCGTCGCCTAGAAATCAATCTTCAGGCCGACGTAGATCGCGTGCGGCATGACGCTCAACACGAGCGGGAATTTTCGGTCATGTGCATAGAGTCCGCTGAGGAACCCGACTGCGTAACCCGCCAAAACATCCGTTTGCCAGTGGCCCCACGTCTTGAGTCTGGCCGTCATGTCGTAGGCCGGCAGTACTTCAAGCGCGTACACCCATGGATCATTCGGCCCGTACTCAAGCACGAAAGGCGTTATCGAGGCGGTAATCGCCGACACGTCGCCGCTCGGGAAGCTGAGATTGTTGCAGCAGCCCTGAAAGAACTTATCAGGATCGGCGGTCTGGCTGGGGCGCTCACGCTGGAATATCCTCTTGAGGATAAACGTGGAGCCTCCCGCAATCACGGATGCATCGATCGATTGCCAAAACGTTTTGCCGATGCGATTTTCGCCGCCCTCCCACAGGGCACCGGCGACTTCCGCCAGTAGCACTCCGTTGACGAGTTTGCGCTGGGTGCTGCGCCGCCAGATACCGTGGTTGTCGTAGGGTAAGCGATGATCGATTCCCAGCGGACCTCCGGCGGCGAACGCCGTTGGTGTCGCCAGGAAAAAAATGTATAGAACGCAAATGTTCAGCCTGACGGACTTCATCGCTGCCCTATACCATGCAGACTCAGTCGGAATCGTTATCGATGGAGTTTTCCAGTACCTCGCCGGTCTTGGCGTCGACCCCGACTTCGTGAACAACCTTGCCACGACGAATATCGAAGGAATAGCGCAGGCCGCTGCCGCCGCGTTCCTTTTCCAATTCCTTCGAAATGATTTGTCCGGAAAACGCTTTTAGCGCGATACGTTCGGCTTGTTGCAAAGAGATGCTGGCTTGCGCGCCGTAGCGCAGCTGACCCGGATAGCTTTTCGCCCGAGCAGGCGTGAACGCTGCCATGCCTGCAACCGCAACTAAGATGACCATGCGCGACAGGTATTTCATGGAGCACTTCCCTGATGCAGGTTTACTTGCAAAGAGGCTAGCACGGCGCCGTTCCGGGAGGGGTTACAATTTGGCAACGAGCCGGCAATGTGGAAGCGTCGCCGCTGAGACGACGAGAGGACGTGAATCGGATGCAAGTGGCGAAACGGCCGACCGGATGGTCGGCCGTTCGTCCATAGCCGTCATTATCGGTCGTCAATCACCAGAATCTGGCCATGCTCAGGATCGCAGACGTATGCCTTGCTGTGATCGTCGGTCGTCACGCAGTGGGAACCCTTGGCCGCACGATAGACAGCGTCCGGCCGCAGCCGTCCCGCGGCGGTCACGTTCAGCACCGTCAGTGTCTCGCTTTTCGCGCCGGGCACGTACAGGTGATGCAGATGCGGGTTGTACGCGATGATGTCGACGCCTGCGCCGGTTGCGGCGGCGCTGACATGCTTGCCGTTATGGGACACGTCCAGCGTGACCGCGCGGCCTTCCTTGCAGCCGACGAACAGCCAGTGGCCGGTGAGCGCGAGCCCACGCGACCCGCGGCAGCCGTTCGGCCAGCGCGCGACGATGCGGCGCTTCGACAGGCTGATCGCGAGCGTGTGGTCGCTCCACAGGTTGGTATAGGCGCGATCGCGCGCCGCGTCGACTTGTAGCGCCTCAGGGCCGCCGGGAATGTCAATGAACGCTTCGTGCTTGAGCGCCGGTTTCGTGGTATGCGCGAACTTGAAGATTTCGATCCGGTGCGCGTGCGGCTCCGTCACCCACAGTTCCTGCCGCTGCGGGAGGAAGCGGATGTAGTCGTAGTTCGCTGCCAGCTTCGCGCGCCCGACAAAGTGGCGGCTGTGCGCGGCGATGATAACGATGCCGGCGCTGCCGTGATCGCCGGTGAAGATATAGCCGTCGCCGTAGGCAGCCGAAGTCGCGCCGCGGTCATCGCTGCCGGGTGCCGCGGTTTTTGCCGCGACATCCGCAATGACCGTCACGGCATTGTCTTTCGGGTTGATCAGGTCGAGGTCGCCGGTTTGCGCGGCCGGTATCGCCACGCGATCGATGGCCGGAAAATACTGCAGGTCGTCGAAGTCAACGCCGTGAGTCCCGCCGGGAATCGCGATCTTCGCACTCGGCGGCGCCACGCCGGGCGCGGCAGTTGCCGCAAAACCCGCGAGCAGTCCGAGTGTGCCGGTCAGCAGCGCCGCCGCGCAGAGCCGGTTCGATTTGCCGATTTCAAACAGGTTGATGTTGAACATGATGTGACCTCCATTTACGTGTTTACGCAACAGCCCGCGCGGGCTTGCGCCCGCGACAGAACAGGTAATACAGCACCGGCATGACGACGAGCACCAGCTCCATTTGTGCCAGCAGGCCAAAAATGATCGCCACCGCGAGCGGCTGCAACATGCCCGCACCCTGGCCGATATCGAGCGCCAGCGGCACGAGTGCAAGGATGAATGCCAGCGTCGTCAGAAAGATCGGCCGGATGCGGTTGGCGCCGGCCTGCACGATCGCGCTCTCGAAGCTCAGGTCGGCTTCGAGTTCGTAGTATTCCGAGAAATAGAAAATGGCGACTTCGGTGACGATGCCGATGA
>DASSOO010000259.1:0-3698 GCA_035700455.1 Gammaproteobacteria bacterium | reverse complement strand
CGATGTCGGTCTTGAGCCGACCCACCGCCGTAACCATGGCATCGACGACGCCGTCGACATATTTTGCATACCGCTGGGTGCCGTCGACCAGTATCGCCGCCGTGTTCCCGGTTGCCTGCGGCGCAGCCTTGCCGGTGACCTTGAAGGCCGCCATCTCGTGTGCGGCGCCCGGGCAATAGATCTGATAGTCGCCGCCTCCCAGTGTCAGAGTGAACGACACCGGCGGCAGACCGGGTGCGAGATTCTCTTTCTCGCCCAGGATTCGATTGTCGCTTTGCAACTCGACCTCTGTGATCGCGGTCGCGGTCTTGTTGGTAACCGTGAAGGTGACCGGCCCGGCCTTGGCTGATGCATGATCGAGCGTGCAAGCCTGGCCTTCCTCGCCGCCGGTGAGTGTGATCCGAACCTGGGATACGCCGTTTTTCACCGGCGCCACGGATGAAGCCTGCGGACTCGCGGCCGTAGAAATTGCCGGCGTCGCCATCATGAGTGCAGCCAGACCGGCCACGATCGCGTGAGCACGGAAAGAATCAGTTCGATGCATGAAGAGGTCCTCGGTTGTTGTTTCGATTATTGTCCCGGTCGTTCACAGCCCGGTCGGTAGTGGTAGTGAAAGAATGGTTGCTGTTGCCGCCGGCTCGCTTGAGTCGGTTCCGATTGCGAAAGGCATAAGCCGCCAGCAGAAAGGCAGCGAGCAGCAGGACGATGGGCAGCTTGACGACCCAGAAAGTCCGTTCCGTGCGCGCGATGGTCAGGATATTCAACGCCCGGGCGGCATGCGCAACATAGGCCGGCGAGACCCGCCAGTTGCGCGCCACGGTCGACTGCGCGTCACTCACCCGGAGCGTTCGCGGCGTCTGCAGCCCGCTTCCCGACAGGACAACGAGCGTGGTGGTGTGGCCCGAGGCATCCAGCAGATGGCCGTCGGCGATCCAGGCGTCGAGCGTGCGCCGGGTCGTCCAGGCTGCCTGGTACGGGCCCGGGTGCCGCCGCGGATTCAAGCCGATCGGGATGCGCCCATGATTCAACGCCACGACATCGTCCAGCGTTAGCATGGAATTTTTTTCGTGCACCGGCGTGCCGGCCGCATGCAGATGCCAGGCTATCGCAGGCAGGCCGCCGTGCATGACACGCTGTTGCCTGGCAGCGGCCAGTGACAGGCGGGCGGCCGGCGTGTCGCCGAACTGGACGGACAGCGCCGGCGCGACATGCGCGGACGAAACGCCGAGCTGCGCGTGGCCGACCAGCGTGGCGGCATCATTTGCAGCAACCAGCGGCGCCCGCCGCGGCAGATGCAGTTGCGGCGCGGGATAGGTGAACGCGAGCGTCACCGCCGCGGCAGCGAGCACCGCCGCAATCGAGAATTGCAGCCGTACGGCGGTTCGCGGGCGCAGACGATGCGACACCGGCCAGAAAACCAGCAGCGATACCGGGATCAGATAAGCGAACCAGCCGATCACTTCAATCAGGCGGGGATCCGCGGGAATGCCGAGCACGCCGGTAATCAGTGCCGAGCGGATGGTGCCCGGTGCCACCAGCCACGACAAATCCAGCACCGTCTGCTGACCCGCGTTCAGCCAGCCGGCTTCATGTGCGGTACGCAGCGACGTGACCACCAGACCGGCCGCAACCAGCACCAGGAAAGCTCCGGTGATACGGAAGAAACGGGACAGATTGATCCGTACGCCGCCGGCGTAAACTCCCCAGCCGATGACCACCGCCAGCAGCAAGCCGACCATCGCACCCGTTGCCGCCCATGCCGCCGACTGGGCGGCGGAGAAAGTGGCCAGCAGAAAGACACTGGTTTCGAACCCTTCCTTCAATACGGCGAGAAACGCCATGCTGGCCAGCGCATAGGTACTGGCCCGGCCCAGCGCCTCGGCAACTTCCGTTTCGAGCTGGCGCTTCATGTCACGCGCATGCGCATTCATCCACATGATCATGCCGGTGACGAAGAAAACGGCGACACAGCCGATGACCGATTCCATGCCCTCCTGTTTCGCCTGCGGCAGTGCCTGCTCGATCTGCTCCAGCGCGACTCCCACCGCGATCGACAACACCACGGCCAGCACCACCCCCAGCCACATCGCCGTCAGGCTTTTGCCGTTCTTGCGCAGGAATGCCGCGATGATGCCGACGATCAGGGCAGCTTCGAGCCCTTCTCGCAGACCGATTACTAGTGTTGCGAGCATGCGGTCGCCGAGAGGATGTGTGGGCCGCGGGCAATGTGCCGTCTATTACGTTGTGGACGGATTGGTCGCATGCGTCTGTTTGTTCAAACTTTTTTGAATCGGACTTGCCTTTGAGCAAGTTATTCTATAAATTAAATAGTAATACATCTCATTCGCAGAATCAATCAAGGAGAAAAAAATGTATCGCAGCGCGACACTTGATAACGCCCCCGCCCTTGAAAAAAAACCGCTGCGACCGTCCCGGAAATCCTGTTTTGAAACCGGTCCCGTCGCGCTTGCGCTGCTGCTGGCCACACTTGCCCCGGCCGCGCACGCCGCCTCCAATCATGCGAACGATCAGGACATCTGGCACCGTGATACGCTGACCGGAGACTGGGGCGGTGAACGTTCGTCACTCGCCGAACGCGGGCTGTCGTTCGATCTCGGCTACACCGGCGAAATGCTGGCCGACGTCAGCGGCGGCGTCAGTCGCGGCAGCATCTACGAGGGCCTGCTCAACCTCGGCGTCGACGCCGATCTCGGCAAGCTCTACGGCTGGAACGGCGCCACCTTTCACACGCAGGTGTTCCAGATTCACGGCCACGGCCCGTCCACCTATCACGTGCAGAATCTGATGGACGTGAGCAACATCGAAGCGGTCCCGGCGACGCGGCTTTACACATTGTGGCTGCAGCAGGATCTGCTCGACGGTCGTGTGTCGGTGCGCGCCGGACAACTGGCGGCGGATGACGAATTCGTCGCCACACCGTCCGCTTCGGGCCTGATCAACGGCACGTTCGGCTGGTTCACGCTGGGTTCGGCCAATCTGCCGAGCAGCGGGCCGGCCTATCCGCTGGCGACACCCGGCATCCGGCTGCGGCTCGAGTCCTCGCACAACTTCGCGCTGCTGGCCGCGGCGTTCAGCGGCGATCCAGCGGGCAATCCTGGCGATGAAGATCCGCAGCGCCGCAACCGCCACGGCACCAGCTTCAGCACTTCCGGCGGCACGCTATGGATCGCCGAGGCCCAGTACCAGATCGGCAACGATAAGGGCAGCAGCGTGCTTCCCGGTCTGTATCGACTCGGCGCGTGGTATCACACCGGCACGTTTGACGATCAGCGCCTGGACAGTACGAGTGACTCACTCGCCGCGCCCGGCAACAGCGGCGCCGCGCTGGAGCACCATGGCGATTACGCGATCTATGCGGAAGCCGATCAGACCGTGTGGCGCGAGCCCGGTACTGACGACCAGGGCGCGAGCGTGTTTCTGCGCGTCGGCACGGCGCCAGGCGATCGCAACCTGGTCGATTTCTACGCCGATGGCGGCCTGCGCTGGCAGGGCCTGCTGCCGAATCGCGACCAGGACGTGCTGTCACTCGGCGTCGCCTATGCCCGCATCAGCGGCGACGCACAGGCACTCGATCGTGACACACGCCGCTTCAGCGGCACGAATGTTCCGCTTCGCGATCATGAAGCGGTGATCGAACTGAACTATGCGATTCAGATGGCGCCGTGGTGGACGCTGCA
>DASSOO010000258.1:0-11392 GCA_035700455.1 Gammaproteobacteria bacterium | reverse complement strand
GCGCATAACGATCGCGACGTCCGGCGAGCCTGTCGCTTGCAGTGTCGCGTTAAAGCCCGTACTGATTGACAGCACGGCCACAAACACCGTTACCACGCCGGCAAAGCCAATCACTGCGACCAGCGAAGAATCGAGCCGATGTCGCAGGTTGCGGAGATTCAAACCGCAAACGGTCGTGACCTCGGCAAACCAGTTGAACATGCTAGCCCCTCTGCAGCGCCGTCGCCGCGTTCAGCCGCAGACTGCGAATTGCCGGCAGCACACCGGCGAGCACCCCGAGCACCACAATCAGGCCGACACCGATCGCGATCGTGACGGCCGGCATATGGAAACCCGGCAGGAACGCATTGACGGAACCGCGCAGGGCACCGATGGTCACCCACGCGAGTGCGAGTCCCGGTGCGCCGCCAACGAAGGTGATCAAAAGCGCCTCGCCAAATACCATCCCGGCGATCGAGCCGCGCCCGAAGCCGAGCGCCTTGAATACCGCCAACTCGCTGATGCGTTCGCGCACCGACTGGGCCATGGTATTGACCGTCACGAGCAGCATGCTGAAAAACACCGCTGCGACAATGGTGGTCACAATGGCGCCGATGTCGCCGAACTGCGCGGCAAAGCTCTGCGCGAACGCCTTCTCGGTCGAAGTCTTGGTTTCGTGCGGCGAATTGGCGAATAAGCTGTCGACCTGCTCCGCGATCTGCGCCGCCGCGGCCGGATTGGCGATCTTGAGGATATAGATGCTGACGGTATCGCGGGCGAAGCTGCGCGCCTCGTTAAAATACTTGTAATGCAACAATAACTGGTTCGCGTTGGCGCTATGCGCTTCGTCAGTCGTATAGATCGCGTCGATGGTTACGTCCCAGGTATTGCTGCCGTCGGTTTGGCGCCAGATGTTCGACTGCAGCGGAATCCTGTCGCCGACCTTCCAGCCGTAACGCTGCGCGAGTTGGCTGCCGATGAGTGCACCGGTGCGATCCTTCAGCCAGTGTGCCTTTTGTGCCGGCGGTATCCGGTACTCGGGATACAACTCAAGATAGCTCGGTGCATCCACTGCAAACGAGAACACCGGCGAGTGCGGGTCCCGATAATACCCGCCAAACCAGTCTTCGAGGCTGACCTCCTGAACGCCCTTCACCGCCGCGATGCGGTTCCAGTAGCCGTACGGCAGCGACTGCGTCAGCGAAATGTTGCTCATCGTCAGCAGCCGGTCCTGGCCGGCAAGCGAGACGCCGGCGGTGAATGCCTGGCGGATCGTCATCAGCAGTCCGAACAGCAGGAAGGCGACCAGCACCGACAGCACGGTGAACAGCGTCCGCGTGCGCTTGCGCTTGAGGTTGCTCCAGATGATGACTAAGTATTTCATTCGTGTTGGTTGCCGCCGTCGCTGCGCCATTGTGCCATCGCGGCGGCGACCGGGTAAGTGATAATCGTCATGCCGGTCATCTGGCGAGCCGCCTGCGGAACCGGTACCCGGCCGGAATGGTCTACACTTGTGCACCTTTGCAATCGTTAACCAGGTCGGACCATGCACGCCACGCTGCCGAAGCTCGAGCAATCGGATTTTCCGGCTATCCGGAGAAAAGCGCCCGACACGCTCCAGGTCAATCTCGGCTATCTCTGCAACCTGAGTTGCATCCATTGCCACGTAGCCGCCGGACCCAGGCGAACGGAACTGATGGACCGATCGACGGTTGACACCGTGCTAGCCTGTCTGCGAGCCGCACCGGGGATCAAGACGCTGGATGTGACCGGCGGCTCGCCCGAAATGAATCCCGAGTTCCGCTATCTCATGACCGAAGCCGCCAATCTCGGCGTACACTGCATGGACCGCTGCAACCCGACCATTCTCGAGGAACCGGGTTACGAGTGGGCGGCGCCGTTTCTGGCCGGGCAGCGCATCGAAGTCGTCGCATCGATGCCCTGCTACACCACGGAAAATGTCGACGCGCAGCGCGGCAAGGGTACGTTCGACGCCAGTATCCGCGGGCTGCAAAAGCTGAACCGGCTCGGATACGGCGTCGAAGGTTCCGGCCTGGTCCTGAACCTCGTCTACAATCCGCTCGGACCCAGCCTGCCGCCCGCGCAAGCCGCGCTCGAAGCCGAATACAAGCAGCGCCTCGGCGATGAACACGGCATCCGCTTCAACCACCTCTACACGCTCGCCAACATGCCGATCCAGCGCTTCGGCAGCCTGCTGATTTCCAAGGGCTGCTTCGAGGAATACATGCAGCTGCTCAAGGACGCGTACCGGCCGGAGAACCTCGACAACGTCATGTGCCGCAGCCTCATAAGCGTCGACTGGCAAGGCTACGTCTACGACTGCGACTTCAACCAGATGCTCGGCCTGCCGTTCGGCGGCAGCCCCAAGCCCCGCACGCATCTCCGCGACCTCATCGGCCGCGACCTGAACGACCTGCCCATCACCGTCGCCGATCACTGTTATGGCTGCACGGCTGGCCAGGGTTCAAGCTGCGGCGGGGCGCTGGCGCGCTGAAGCGGCGGCTGCGGCGTTGCGCCCGCCCGAAAAAATGCTCATTTACTCTTTGTAAACTCCGCTTTTTTCCGCCGGCCGCGCCTTGCAGCCATCCGCTTGATCGGGCCAACGCTCTCCAACGCTAAACACCAGGTCAGTTTGAAGTAGCCGGGCGATTTGCACATAATTGCCCGGTTCGCGAGCCGCATTTCGGTTCGCACTGTTCGAAATCAAGGGGGTCCCATGCAACCTTTGCCGCATCGGCTGGGCGTGCGCGCGCTTTGCGTATTGCTCGGCGCTCTTCTGCTCGCACCGACAGCCGCGACTGCTGAAGATGTCGTTCCGCCGCAGGTCATGCTGCCGGAAATTTATCACGGCGGCATCGACGTTTCGAAATACTGGGTCAGCGAAAAGCTCGACGGCGTGCGCGGTTACTGGAACGGCAAAATCCTGCGCACGCGCGCAGGACACATTATTCATGCGCCGGAATGGTTCACCGCCGGCTGGCCTGACGTGCCGATGGATGGCGAATTGTGGGTCGCGCGCGGGCACTTTGCCGAAGCGAGTGCGATTATCCGCCGCGGCGACGTCGACGATCCCGCGTGGCACAAGATGCATTTCATGGTTTTCGACCTGCCGGCCGACAAGGGCAGCTTCGATGAGCACGTGGTTCGCATGCGGAAACTGCTCAAAAAGGCAGACGTGGCGTGGCTGCATCCGATCCGGCAGTTCCACGTTGCCGATGTCGCCGCGCTCAAGGCTGAACTCGACAAGGTGGTTGCCGCGGGCGGCGAAGGATTGGTGCTGCACCGCGGCACCGCGCATTACCAGCCGGGCCGCAGCAAGGACCTGCTCAAGTACAAGCCGTATGATGACGCCGAAGCGCGCGTCGTCGGTTATTCACCCGGAGAGGGCAAGTACAAGGGAATGCTGGGCGCGTTGATCGTGGAACGTCCGGATGGACTGCGCTTCAAGATCGGCTCCGGCTTCAGCGACGCGGAGCGCGCGAAGCCGCCGCCAATCGGCAGTTGGATTACGTACCGCTATAACGGGTTGACCCGGAACGGCGTGCCGCGTTTCGCGCGCTTCTTGCGCGTGCGCGATCTGAATGCACCGCCGGATGAAAAACAATAAGGCGGCATTACGCCTTCGCTACCGAAACCGATCGCCGAAACAGATAAATCAGCGCGCCGAATGCGAGCGCTGCGGCAGCGCCAATCAAATTGGCCGGCCTGGCGCTCGCGAGCAACGCGATCGCAATCAGTAATGCTGCAACCGGAATCGCAGCTCCGCCCGGCAGGCGCACCGCACCGCTGCGGTTCGCAAAGCGGCGTCGCAGCACCGGCACGGCAGCGGCCGTGCCGATGTACGTAGCCAGGCGGGCAATAACGGAGAGTATCGCCAGTTCGACAAAAGACCCGGAGAGTGCGAGCACGAGCACGATCAACGTCTGGCCGACGATGGCCGCGGCCGGCGTGCGGAACCGCGGATGGATGCCGGCCAGCCAGCGCGGGCCGTAACCGTCGGCCGCAAGCGCATAAAGGTAGCGCGGCGCGATCAACGTGGTGTTGCCGACATTGCCGGCAATGGACAAAACCGCGCCGACCGTCAGCAGCAGCGCGCCCCAGTGACCCGCGAAGCGGCCGGCCGCGGCTGCCAGCGGCGACGACGCGTGCGCCAGATCGGGCAGCGTGCCGAGCGCCACAATCTGCACGCCGCTATACACCAGCGTGACAATGAGGATCATGCTGAGCAGGGCGAACGGGACATCGCTGCGCGGATTCTTGTATTCACCGGCCGCCGCGGGCGTGTTTTCAAAACCGGCGTAGGCAAACAACAAGAGCAAGGCCGACTTTCCGAGTGTGTTCAGCGGCGGCATCTCGAAACCGAACGCACTCGTATCGACGAAGAACGCGCCGACGATGACGAAAAACACCAGCGGCATCATCTTGGTCACCACCAGTACGACGGCCGTGCGCGCGCCGCCAGTTACTCCCTGAACGTTGATCGCGGCGAAGATCAGAATCAGGCCGGCGATGACGCCCGCCCGCCCCCAACCGGCGGCCGCGCCCGGCCAGAAATAAGCGACCGCCAGCGCAAGGCCGTTCGACAGCGAGGCGATCGAAGCCACGCGCGCGAGCCATGTCATCCAGCCGACTTCGAAGCCGATGAACGGACCGAATGCTTCGCGCGTGTACAGATAAGCGCCGCCGGGCTGGTCGAAATAGCTGGAGGCCTCCGCAAAGCACAGCACCAGCAGCAGGACCGCGAAGCCGGCGAGCATCACCGCCCAGACACTTGCGGCGCCGAGCAGAGCCGCCGCGGCCGCCGGCAACAGGTACACGCCGCTGCCAACCACGTCGTTGATCGCGAGACCGACCAGTTGCCAGCGCGATACCGCACGTACCAGGCCGGAATCTTCAACGCGGGTAGCAGACATTGCGGCCTCCCCTGCGGCTACAAGCTCACAGCAGATGCCGCAGCCTGGGCAAGTACTTTTCGAGCGAGCCGGTGTTGACGACGACTACGCGCTCGCCCGGTCGCACCGCGTCCATGTCGGCCAACTGATCAAGCGCCGCCAGGCATGCGGCGGCTTCGGGGCACAACCACCAGTGCTTGTCGCGCCACACGGTTCTCAGCGCCTGCGCCACCTGGTCCTCGGAAACCGGGACCGCGCAGCCGCCGGTCGCGCGAATAACTTCGAGGACCTTGAACTGACCTACGCCGCCGGGCACGTTGAGACCGATGCACAGCGTTTCGCCGGCGGTAGCCGCGGTGGTGTCGGCGTCGCCGCGGCGCCACGCTTCCACGATCGGCGCGGTCGCGGCGGCCTGCACGCAGATCATCCGCGGCCGTTCGCTGCCGATGACGCCCAGCGCTTCCAGTTCCGCAAACGCTTTCCACATGCCGAGCACGCCGGTGCCGCCGCCGGTGGGGTAGATGATCACGTCCGGAACGCGCCATTGCGTTTCGCCGGGCAACGGCTCCGCCAGTTCCAGGCCCAGGGTCTTCTTGCCCTCTATCCGCCAGCCGGGTTCCTGAAAAGTGGCGACGTTGAAATAGCCCTGCGACAGATATTTCTCGCGCATGACGGCGCCGGCTTCGCGAATGGTACCGGCGACGAGTTCGAGCGATATGCCCTTCTGTTGTAATGCCAATGCCGCGATACGGCCCTGGATCGGCATGGGCGTGTCCCCGGGCATGATCACGGCCGCTTCCATACCTGCAGCCATGGCGTATTCGACCAGCGAATCGCCGGCATTGCCCTGCGTCGGCACCACCAGCTTGTCGAGGCCGAAGCGCCGCGCTATCGAGACGGCCATGGTCATGCCGCGATCTTTGAACGACTGGGTGGGATTGGCGCCGAAGCCTGGCTCGGCTTTGCCTTCGTCCTTGATCTGCAGACGCAGACCGAGTTTCCTGGCAGGTGCGAAGTCAGCGTATTCGCGTAAGGGCGTGCAGCCTTCGCCGCGGGTGACGATATGCCGGCGGTCGTGCGGATCGTCGATATCGAGTGCCAGCAGTGCGCCGAAACGCCACAGGTCGCGGCGCTCCGGATGGTACCAGCCGAGATCGGGCAGATCGCGCCGCAACCGCTCGAGGTCCAGCACCATTTCCACCGGCCGATTGTCGACCGGATCAAGATTCATCAACTGGTCGGCCGGATACTCGCGGCCGGAGCCCAGCCCCCGCAGGCAGCGGACGTAGCTCATCGCGTACTCCTCAGGCGGCGTAGGAACAACGCGAGCATACCGGGCGCGCGCCGCGCAGGCCAGACGCGGGTTATCGGCGGCAGCTGCCGGCCGGGTGCGATGAACGGATTTTCGATCCCGCGGCAAGCGAGATCAGCGGAACAATCCCGGCGTTATGCCGGCCTCAAGCGGACAGGCTGCGCATTTCCTCGTCGCTGAGTTCGAGCGACGTGGCGGCGACGTTTTCTTCCAGATGCTCAACGCTGGAAGTGCCCGGGATCGGCAGCATCGCCGGCGAACGTTTGAGCAGCCACGCGAGCGCGACCTGCGCGCGCGTCACGCCGCGGGCGTCGGCGATGGCGGCCAGCTTCTCGTCCGTCGCGAGCTTGCCCGTCTCCAAAGGAAACCACGGCACGAAAGCGATGCCTTCCGCTTCGCAGTAGTCGAGCACGTCGTCCCATTGGCGATCCGCAACGTTGTAGCGGTTCTGCACCGAGACGATGGGTACGAGCTTGCGTGCCTGTTTGATCTCTTCGATGCCGACTTCCGACAGGCCGATGTGACGGATCTTGCCTGCGTCCTGCAGATCCTTCAGCGCGCCGAGTGAATCTTCCAGCGGCACCTCGCGGTCGATGCGGTGCAGCTGATAAAGGTCGATGCAGTCGAGCCGCAACCGCCTGAGACTGCCCTCGCAGGCGGCGCGCAGGTGTTCGGGCCGCCCGTTCGGTTTCCACTTGCCGGGGCCGGGACGCAGCAAACCGCCCTTGGTGGCAATGACGAGATCGGCCGGATACGGGTGCAGCACCTCGGCGATCAGCCGCTCGCTGACTTCCGGGCCGTAGGAATCGGCGGTGTCGATAAGGTTGATGCCAACTTCCGGCACGCGCTTGAGCGTCCGCTTTACCTTTGCCGGATCGGGCGGTTCGCCCCACACGCCCGGCCCCGGTAGCTGCATCGCCCCATAACCCAGGCGGCGCACTTCGAGGTCGCCGCCGAGATTGAATGTCCCGCTCTCGTTCCGGATAGCCACCTGCATCGCCTGCCTCACAGTTTCAGCGCGGGGGCTGCACACGGTGCCGCGGAGAGTTCGGCGGCGGAGGCGGCGGCACCTGCACTTGTTGCGGCGGCGGCGCCGTCTGCACCGGCGCAGGTGTATGTCGAGGCGGCACGCTTTGCGGCATTACCGGCGCCGGATCGCGCGGGACTGCGCGCGGAATCTTCGGCTCCGGCACGCGCGGCATGATCGGCCTGCGACCCGGTCCGATGCCGCCTCTGAAGTTCGGATTGATGCGCATATCGTTGCGCGGCTCGATCGGCAGCGGAAGAGGCTTGTCGTTACTGGGCGGCGGAACGTTCACCGGCGGCTTGTCGTTGCCGCCACCGTGCGCGCAATTCTTGCCGCACGGCCGCGGCCGCGGGAAGTAGAACGGCGCATAGCCGTACCAGTAGTACGGCAGGTAAAACGGGTTGCCCTGGTAGAACGCCGGCACTTCGCCCGGGTACCAGTCGTACGGTGTGCCGTAGTAGCCGGAATCGGCGCCCGGCGCCGGCACCAGGATGTAGCCCGGCGGCGGCGTGTAAGCCGGCGTTTCACCGGTCGTTGCACAGCCGGCCAGCGCGCCCGCCAGCGTCAGTGCGGCTGCAAAGAAAATCGCCTTTTTCATGAACAATCAGCAACTTGTATGAGCGGCCGTTTCAGTATACGCCGATCCGCCCGGGGCTGCGTCACGCTCCGAAGCCGCGCAGAAAGTCGCGGAACCTGGTACCGAGCTCGGTATGCGCGAGGCCGTAATTCACCGTGGCCATCAGGTAGCCAAGCTTGTTGCCGCAGTCGTAGCGCACGCCTTCGAACTGGAAACCGTAGACCGGTTCTTCCTTGAGCAAGGCCGCGATGGCATCGGTCAACTGAATTTCACCCCCCGCGCCCCTTCCGGTAGTGCGGAGCAACTCGAAGATACGCGGCGTGAGCAGGTAGCGGCCGACGACGCCCAATTCCGAAGGCGCATCCTCCGGCTTCGGTTTCTCGACGATGCCGCTCATCGCATGCAGCCGGCCGCCGGCCGGCTCCGAATCGATAATGCCGTAGCGCGAAGTTTCTTCGCGCGGCACCTGCTGCACGCCGACCAGGCTCGCACCCTTGGCCTCGAAAGCCTGCCGCATCTGCGTCAGCACGCCGCGGTCGCCGTCGTCGATCAAATCGTCCGGCAGCACGACGTAGAACGGCTCGTCGCCGACGACCGGCGCGGCGCACAGTACCGCATGGCCGAGGCCGAGCGCCTCCGGCTGACGGATATAAACGCATTGGACGTGCGGCGGCAGGATGCCGCGCACCAGCGCAAGCTGCTCGCGCTTGCCGCGCAATTCAAGTTCGTTTTCGAGTTCGTAGGCGCGATCGAAATGATCCGGGATGGAAGTCTTGTTGCGCCCGGTGATGAAAATCAGCACTTCCGCCCCCGCTGCAATCGCCTCCTCCGCCGCGTACTGGATCAGCGGCTTGTCGACGATCGGCAGCATTTCCTTGGGGCTTGCTTTCGTTGCGGGCAGAAAGCGCGTGCCGAGGCCGGCGACCGGGAAGACCGCCTTGCGTATCTTGTGCTGCTCCATCTGGATTCCTTTTCCGGTAATACGAGCAAAAAAAACGCGCTCCGAAGCAGCGCTGCCGCCACCCTCGAAACGCGCGAGCCGATAGGGCTGAAGTTTAGCGAATCGTCGTTGTTATGGAAACTCCGTCTCGAGTGCCGGCTTCCTGGCCTGGTACCGGGAAAAGACGTTCGCGAGGTTTCCGAATGCGGCCGCGATCAGTGCGGTTTCGGCGCATCGCCGAAACGGATGTCGGCCTTGTTTTCAGTGATGGTGGCCGCTCCGATGCCCTTGACCTTCTGCAGATCAGCGAGCGTGTGGAACGGGCCGTGCGCCTTGCGGTAAGCAACGATTGCCTCGGCTTTCTTGATACCCACGCCCTGAAGTTCCTTGGCGATGGTCTTGGCGTCTGCCGTATTGACGTTGACCGGTCCGGCAAACGCGCTGCCGGCAATCGCAAGCCCCAGAATGCCTGCCGCAATGATGCCTTTATGCATGGTAATCCCCTTGTGATTGTGTTGAATTGACAGCCTTCCGACCAAAGGAGTCTGTCGGCTGCCGCAGCTACCTTACCAAGGGGAATATTTTTAGGTCAACCTTATTAGGTCATTATTTCCTTATCAGGAATTTAGACTCGGGCCGGGGCGAGATGCGAAACAGCATGCGCTCGCGGCCCCAGGGAGAAGTCGTGGTGCGGCCGCGTAGTGCCCCATCCACGGCAGCTCGGACATTGCCAGTATAGTGTCTTGCCGGCATAGCCGCACTGGTCGCAGCGGTAGCCGGCACCCTGGCTCAGCAGGCGCCTGAGCGCCTTCTCCAGCGGCTGCACGTGTGCCGGTTCAAGCTGTGCGGCGGCTTCGCCGGTCGTCGCGGTCAGAATCTCCTGCAGACCGGCCAGCGACTGCGACGTGCGGATATACTCGCCGACGCAGCGCTCGGTTTCGGCGGTCGCGATCTCGGGCCTGAGAATCGCCGCCAACGCAACCTCGCCCGCCGCCGTCGGCGACCGCGCGACCAGCGTGCGCACCAACTCATCAAAGCCGCCGGCGTCGTTCATTGCCCTGAATGCCGCCGCCATCCCCGGCAACACCTCGCTGGCGAACACAGGCTCACTTTCGAGTACGCGGCGGAAATGCCGGATCGCAAGCGCCGGTTCGCCGCCACGCAGCGCAAGTTCTCCGAGCATGATCCCGGCACGGACGCTGTCGCGATCAAACGACTGCGCCCGTTTCAGCAGCCGCAGCGCCGAACGGCCGTCACCGTCGGCCTGCGCCGCGGCCAGCTCGCAAAAATACTGCGCGATGATCGCGTTCTGGTTCTCGCCGGTTGCGGTCTCGAGCTTGCGGCGCATAGCGATTGCCTGGTCCCAGTCTTTCTGCTGCTCGTAAATTGCCACCAGTTGCCGCAACGCGGCTTCCATGTGGGGGCGCACGTCGACGAGTTCCAGGAACAGGCTTTCGGCGCGGTCGAACAGGCCGGCGCGCATGTAGTCCTCGCCGAGTTCGCGCAATGCCTGGTAGCGATGGGTACGGCTCAGGTTCGGGCGCGCGATCAGGTTCTGATGCAGGCGGATCGCGCGGTCGACTTCACCGCGGCGCCGAAACAGGCTCGCCAGCGCGAAGTGCGTTTCGACTGTGTCGGAGTCGACTTCGACCATCCGGATAAAGACTTCGATCGCCTTGTCCGGTTGCTCGTTCAGCAGGAAATTCAGGCCCTTGAAGTAGTCGGCGCGCGGGAACGGTGCCCCGTTGCGTGCGATCGGCGCATTGCGCCAGCGCGCCAGCAGCCAGCCGGCACCCATCGCCGCCAGCACCAGCACAACGAGGCCGATCCATTGCTCAACGGGCATCTTGCAACGGCGCCTTGCGCAGGCTGCTGACCTCGTCTTTGGCGCTGCGCACCGCGCGGCGCAGCCTGCGATTCTCGTGCCGCAGCCGCAGCGTCGACAGGACGGCGGCGGCGAAGCCGACCACCACTCCGACAATGCAGCCGCCGAGTACGATATATGACAATGGCGCCTGGAAAGTGCCCCAGATGACGTCGACGTTTACCGGTCCGGCATTGCGCAGCGCGAACAGCAGGCCGATGAAGAAGACGATCAGCGCCAGCAACAAGCTTAAAAATCGAGGCATGGGTGCTACAGACGCAAGGTCGAGGGCCAGGAACGCTTATTTAACACCACCCC
This sequence comes from Gammaproteobacteria bacterium, assembly GCA_035700455.1. Lineage (GTDB taxonomy): Bacteria > Pseudomonadota > Gammaproteobacteria > Natronospirales > DASSBR01 > DASSBR01. Next base: position 462 of record DASSOO010000258.1, on the reverse strand, counting down.
GCCCGCGATGAACAGGCGGCGGAGCTGGCGGTGATGGCCGCGGGGCTTCAGCCAGCGACGGAAGTCGGCTCCCGGAGCGGTTGCGTCGACTGAACGCCGACGTCGACCCGCTGGCGCAAATCCTTGCCCGGCTTGAAATGGGGCACATACTTGCCGGGCAGCGCAACCCCTTCGCCGGTTTTCGGGTTGCGCCCCATGCGCGGCGGACGGAAGTGCAACGAAAAACTGCCGAAGCCGCGGATTTCGATGCGCCGGCCGTCGGTCAGGGCCGCGCACATCTGTTCGATGATCATCTTGACCGCGAGTTCAATGTCTTTCGGCGCCAAATGCGCCTGCTTGCGGGCCATGAACTCAATCAATCCGGATTTAGTCATGTCTGCCGCCACCCCTCTTTTGCTGTGATCGAAGCGTGTTCCGGCGCCGCCGCATGGACGGCGCCGGACGCAGCCATTACGACTCGTA
>DASSOO010000257.1:0-3603 GCA_035700455.1 Gammaproteobacteria bacterium | reverse complement strand
GGCGACGCGTCTGCTCGATGCCATGCGCGCCGATATCGTGCGCGTGGTGCTGCGCCGGCTGGCGGCCGTCAAGCCTGTCAAGCCGGGTTCTGCCCGGGCTGGCGCCGCGGCGCCGGGCTCGCTATGATGGTTCCATGAAGGTTTCGAATCACTGCCGCCGTTGAAGCTTCGCTCCGAAGCCCTTTCCAATCATCTCGCCAAGCAATTGCTGCCGGTCTACCTGCTGGCGGGCGACGAAACGCTGCTCGTGCAGGAAGCTGCCGACGCGATTCGCGCCGCTGCACGCAAGGCGGGCTTTGCCGATCGCGAGTTACTGTTTGCGGAACGCGGTTTCGACTGGGCTGAACTCACGACTGCCGGGGCAAGCTTGTCGCTGTTCGCGTCGAAGCGCCTCATCGAGTTGCGGCTCAAGTCGAGCAGGCCGGGCGCAGACGGTGCCGCGGCGCTTGCCGCCTACGCGGCCGCGCCGTCACCCGACAATCTGCTGTTGATCGTCGCGCCCAAGTTCGAGCGTGGCGTGCGCGAGGCCGCGTGGGTGAAAGCCGTTGCGGATGCCGGCGCCGTGATCGAAATCTGGCCGGTTGAGCGCACGCGTCTGCCGGAGTGGCTGACGGCGCGCGCGCGTGCGCGCGGCCTCGTGCTCGACCCGGACGCCGCCGCGTTGATCAGCGACCGCGTCGAAGGCAACCTCCTCGCGGCGGCGCAGGAGATCGACAAGCTGGCGCTGATTGCGTCGGGGCCGGTGGATGCGGAGGCGGCGCAGGCGGCGGTCGGGGCGAGCGCGCGCTACGATGTGTTCGGCTGCGTCGATACGGCGCTCGAAGGCGATGCGCCGCGTGCGCTGGCAATGCTTGCCGGTCTCAGGGCCGAAGGCACCGAACCGACCCTGATCGCCTGGGCCCTGGCGCGTGACATCCGCCTCCTTGCGCATGCTGCCTTGGAGGCGGCGCAGCGCCGGCCGGCAACCGCATTCCCGGGTACCTGGCCGAAGCGGCGGCCGTTGCTGCAGGCGGCACTCAAGCGCCTGGGAATTCGCGCGGCGATAACGCTGCTGCTGCATGCCGCGACCGCCGATCGCATCGTCAAGGGGCAGCCGCAGGGCAAGCCGTGGGAGACGCTTGCGCAATTGGTGGCGATGCTTGCCGGCGCCCTGCCGGTGACACCGGTCAGGAAAACCGCCGCTTGATAATGGCTCGTGCTATCGGCGTCTTCGGCGGGACTTTCGATCCTATTCATTACGGCCACCTGCGGCCCGCGCTCGACGTTGCCGAGGCGCTCGATCTCGCCGAGGTGCGCTTTATTCCAAGCGGCCATCCACCGCATCGCGGCCGGCCGGTCGCGCCCAGCGCGTTGCGCCTGGAAATGGTAAAAGCGGCGATCGCGGATGAGCCGCGATTCGTGCTCGACGAACGCGAAATTCACTCCGATGCGCCATCGTATTCGGTGACGACGCTCGAATCCCTGCGACGCGAACTGCCGGCGACGCCGCTCGCGCTGATCGTCGGCATGGACGCATTTCTCGGGCTCACCGGCTGGCACCGTTGGCGCGAGTTACTGGATCTCGCGCATCTCGTCGTAGCTCACCGCCCCGGCTGGCACCTGCAGGCCGAGGGCGAGCTGAGCACGCTGGTTGCGTCACGCCAGACGCACGACCCGCGCTCATTGCAAGCGTCTCCGGCCGGCCATATCTATCTGCAAGCCGTGACGCAGCTGGAAATTTCCTCGACCGCGATTCGTGCGCTCGTCGCCGGCAGCCGCGAAGTGCGCTATCTGATGCCGGACGAAGTGCGCAAGCTGATTATCGAAAGCCGTTGTTATGGGCGTGAAGCCCAGGAGGTTCAATGACGCCGGAGCAACTGAAAGACCTGGTAGTGAATGCACTCGATGACCTGAAGGCGGTGGATGTCAAAGCCATTGACGTCACCGGAGTCACTGCGATCACGGATGTGATGGTTATCGCCAGCGGCACGTCGGACCGGCACGTGCGCTCGCTCGCGCAAGTGGTGCTGGAGAAGGTGAAGGCCGCCGGCATCACGCCGCTCGGTATCGAAGGCGAGCGCGGCGGCGAATGGGTATTGCTCGATCTCAACGACGTCGTTGTACATGTGATGCTGCCGCGGGTACGCGACTTCTACAACCTCGAAAAGCTCTGGAGCGTCGACGCGCGCGCAGCGCACGGCGCAGCCTCCGGCGGTAAATAAGGCCGATCTTGCCGACCCTCTACCTCGCGTCGCGGTCCCCCCGGCGCCGCGAACTGCTGGCGCAAATCGGCGTCACCCACCGCACCATTCCAGTCGATCTCGACGAAACACGCCTTACCGGCGAAACACCGGTCGATTATGTGTTGCGCCTCGCGCGTGCGAAAGCCGCGGCAGGATTCGCAGCGGCCGCCGACAACAATGCACTCATCCTAGGTGCCGATACGACGGTCGCGATCGACGGCGACGTGCTCGGCAAACCGGAGACGAAAACCGCGGCGCGCACGATGCTCGTACGGCTGTCGGGCGGCATGCACGAGGTGCTGAGCGCGGTGGCATTGACGGACGGTACCCGCACCGAAACCGCGCTGAGCGTAAGCCGGGTGATATTCCGGGACCTGACGCAGGCGGAAATCGATGCCTACGTCGCAGTTGGCGAAGGGTGCGACAAGGCTGGCGGCTACGCGATCCAGGGCCGCGGGGCGCTGTTCGTTGCGCGGCTCGAAGGCAGCTACTCGGGCGTCATGGGACTGCCGTTGTGCGAAGTAGGAGAGTTGCTGGGGCGGTTCGGTTTTGTGCCGGCCGAAAATGTATGAGTACCTTCGGCCGGCACAAAATCCGTTAACAAACCCTACAGCTGCGTCGCACCAGTGCGACGCAGCTCGTCGTCATCAGAACCGCGATTCCACACTCACGTATGGAAACCGCCCGGGGATCGGGTAAATGGTCGTTTCGAAGCTGCTGCCGGCGGTCATCGACACCGGCGGTTGTTTGTCGAACAGGTTGCGGACACCGAAGCTCACAGTCGTATTCGCGGCGGCGAAATTGTAGCTCGCGCGGACGTCGTGGTATGTGGCGGCACCCAGCTTGTTGCGCGACAAGTGATTGTCGGCGAAGTTCGGATACGCGCACAAGTCGAGGTTGGTGAGGCTCAACGAGGTGCCGTCGTAGCGGTCGCTGCATTGTTCGCTCATGTCGCTGATGTAGCGCACCAGCCAGTCGACGGACCAGTTGCCGAACGCCCAGTCGACATCGAAGTTTGAGCGAAAGCGCGGAAAACCTGCCAGGCGCCCGAATTCCTGCCCGGCGCGGCGCGTCACGATCGGCTCGGAGCCGCTGTTGCCGAAGTGCGTGACAGTTTCCTTGTAATTGCGCAGATAGGTCGTCTGCCAGTCGAACGCGAACTGGCCGAAGCGATCGGTCGTCAGCACATAGTTGATGCCGGCGTCGAAACCGTCGGTGAGCACACTGCCGGTGTTGGTTTGCAAGGCCCTGATTTCGGTGATCGCACCGGAAGGAGCACGCTGCACCTGGCCGCAGAACGCCGGCTCGCCGGCTTGATAACAACCGAGCAGTACCTGCTCGGGATCGAGTTGCGCGATGGTGTCGTCGACCTCGATCTTCC
>DASSOO010000256.1:0-9675 GCA_035700455.1 Gammaproteobacteria bacterium | reverse complement strand
TTTCGGCGACTTCGGCGGCAATTTCCGCGCCGACGCCGCAACTGCGCGGTGCCTCGTGGACGACGACCAGCCGGCCGGTCTTTTCGACCGAGCCGAGGATCGTTTCGTAGTCGATCGGCCAGATCGTCGCGAGATCGATGACTTCGCAACTCACGCCTTCCTTCGCGAGCGCCTCGGCTGCCTTCAGCGTTTCGTGCGTCATCGCACCCCAGGTGACCAGCGTCACGTCGTCGCCTTCGCGCAGCACGAAGCAGGTATCCAGCGGCAGCGCCTCGCCGTTGTCGGGCACTTCCTGCTTGACCAGCCGGTAGATGCGCTTCGGCTCCATGAAGACGACCGGATCCGGGTCGCGGATCGACGCGAGCAAGAGCCCGTAGGCGCGTGCCGGCGAGGAGGGCATGACGACGCGCAGGCCGGGGGTGTGCGCGTAAATCGATTCCATGCTTTCCGAATGGTGCTCCGGCGCATGGATGCCGCCGCCGGACGGCGCACGCACGACCATCGGGCAATGCAGACGCCCGCGGGTGCGGTGGCGCATGCGGCCGGCGTGGCTGATAAGTTGGTCGAAAGCCGGATACATGAAGCCGGAGAACTGGATTTCGGCCACCGGCTTCATGCCCTGCGCGGACATGCCGATCGCGAGGCCGACGATCATCGACTCGGCCAGCGGGGTGTCGAATACGCGGTCGACGCCGAAGCGTTCCTGCAGGCCGGCGGTCGCGCGAAACACGCCGCCGTTGGGGCCGACGTCCTCGCCGAACACGACGACGGATTCATCGTGCTCGAGTTCATGCGCCATCGCCATGTTGACGGCATCGATCAAGGTCACTTTAGCCATGGTGACTCTCCGTCTCACCGGCGGCCAGGGCCGCGGCACGCTGTTCCTCGAGGATTTCGGGCAGTTCCGCGAACATGTAGTCGAACATCGACTCGAGCGGCGGCTTCGGCGTGCTCTCGTATTCCTCGACGGCGGCGGCGATTTCGCGCGTGCATTCTTCCTGCAAAGCCTGCTCGCGTTTGTCGTCCCATTCGCCGAGGCTCGTCAGGTAGTGGCGCAGGCGCAGCAGCGGTTCTTTTTCGCGCGCCGCCTCGACCTCGTGATTTTCACGATAGCGGGTCGCGTCGTCGGCGGTGGTATGGTCGGAGAGGCGGTAGGTCAGCGCCTCGATCAGCATCGGCCCCTTGCCGGCGCGCGCGTTCTTGAGCGCCTCTTCCATGCAGTGGCGCATCGCGACGACATCGTTGCCGTCGACCTGCAGGCCGGGCATGCCGGCGGCGAACGCCTTTTGCGCCAGCGTTTCGCAAGCCGTCTGGCTCGCGAGCGGCACCGAGATCGCCCAGCGGTTGTTGCAGACGACGAACACGATCGGCAACTGGAAGGCGCCGGCCGCGTTCATCGCCTCGTAGAAATCGCCCTCGGAGGTGCCGCCGTCGCCGACGACCGTCACCGCCGCGCGCTCTTCCTTGCGCAGCTTGAAGGCCATTGCCGCCCCCGCACCGTGCAGGCACTGCGTCGCGATCGGCACCGACCAGGCGAAGTCGTGCGCCGGACCGGAGAAGTCGCTGCCGCGCTCGTCGCCGCCCCAGTAAAGCAGTACTTCGGAGGGCTTCACGCCGCGCCAGAACTGGGCGCCGTACTCGCGGTACATCGGTGCGAACGCGTCTTCTTTTTTCATCGCCGCGCCGATGCCGACGTGGACCGCCTCGTGGCCGAGGCAGGACGCGTAGGTGCCGAGCTTGCCGGTGCGTTGCAACGCGATCGCGCGGGTATCAAAGACCCGAGTCAGCGTCATCATCCGGTACATCTTGATGAGTTCGGCGGGCTTTTCGGCGAACTTCGGCAGCTTCTGTGTCGGCTTGCCGTTTTCGTCGATGAACTGCTCGAAGCCGATCTCGAATTTGGCGACGGTCTTCAAGAACGATCCTCCTCAAGGTCATCCGCACGCGACCGGCGCCGACCGCCGCGAAAGGCGGCCGAAGGGCGGGGAACTTGCTGCTACAATAGGCGTTTGGGCCGGGCTGTCGGACAACGTCAAAACGGCCATTCTAGCAAATCACCCCCGCGGAGTAACCCGAAGGCGAGGCCCCCATTGACCCAGCGCGAGCTTGAAAAAGACATCCATCTCGATCTCGAACATCGGCTGACCTATTCCGGCTATTTGTGCCTCGACACGCTGCTGTCGGCACAGCGCCCGCTGAGCGACCCCCCGCACCACGACGAGATGCTGTTCATCATCCAGCACCAGATTTCGGAACTGTGGATCAAGCTCATGCTGCATGAGATCGGCGCTGCCATCGATTTCGTGCGCCGCGACGAGCTCGAGCCGTGTTTCAAGATTCTCGCCCGCGTCAAGCTGATCCAGAACCAGTTATTCGACCAGTGGGGCGTGCTGGAGACGCTGACGCCGAGCGAATACGCCGAATTTCGCGGTGTGCTCGGCACCGCGTCGGGCTTCCAGTCGCCGCAGTATCGCGCGCTGGAATTCATGCTCGGCAACAAGCACACCGGATTGCTGAAAATGTTCGACCACGAGCCGGAAACGAAGACATGGCTCGCCGGCCTGGCGGCACAGCCGAGCCTTTACGACGAATTTTTGCGCCACCTCGCCCGCCGCGGCCATCCGATTCCGACCGAATGTATCGAGCGCGATTTCACCGAGCCCTACACGGCGCATCCCGGCGTTACCGAGGTCTTCAAACGCATTTACGAGGACCGCGCGCAGCACTGGGACGCCTATGAAATGTGCGAGAAACTCGTCGATCTCGACGGCAACTTCCAGCTCTGGCGCTTCCGTCACATGAAAACGGTGGAGCGCATCATTGGCCACAAGCGCGGCACCGGCGGCTCGTCCGGCGTCGCTTTTCTCAAGCGCGCCGTGGATACAGTACTGTTCCCGGAACTGATCGACGTGCGCACGCTGCTTGGGGAGACGACGCTGGCGCCGGCTGCGACCTGAGCGTCGTGAATCTCCGCTAAGCCATTGATTCACTGGTGCCTGCGCAGCCGAGCACGGCGCCCGCCCGGCTTCCGGGCGAGTTGTTATAATGGCAAATTCCTGATTTCCTGCGGTGGCCGCAACGAAGCGGCAGCCGGACGACAATAAGACCGAGGTGTGACATGGCCGAAACCTTCGCCAACCCGATGGGAATCGACGGCTTCGAATTCGTCGAATTTACCGCCCCCGACTGCAACCTGCTGCACGACCTGTTCACGCGTATGGGCTTTACGGCGGTCGCGCGTCACCGCAACCGGGCAGTGACACTGTACCGGCAGAACAACGTTAATTTTCTGGTCAACGCCGAGCCGAACAGCTTCGCGGCCGATTTCACCGCCAAGCACGGCCCTTCGGCCTGCGGGTTCGCCGTGCGCGTCAAAGACGCCGATTTCGCCTACGCGCGTGCGCTCGAAAACGGCGCCCAGGCGATCGCGAATAAAGCGGATACTGCCGCACTCAACGCGCCCAAGATCGAAGGCATCGGCGGAAGCATGCTGTACCTCATCGACCGCTACGGCGACGAGGACACCTACGCCGAAGAATTCGAGCCGATCGACGGCGCGGACCAGAATCCCGAAGGTGTCGGTTTGCAGTTCATCGACCACCTGACGCATAACGTGAACCGCGGCGAAATGGATACCTGGGCGCACTACTATGAGCGCCTGTTCAACTTTCGCGAGATCCGCTACTTCGACATCAAGGGCAAGCAGACCGGCCTGTTCTCGCGCGCAATGACGAGCCCGGACGGCAAGGTGCGCATTCCGCTCAACGAGTCGGCCGACGACAAGTCGCAGATTGCCGAGTACCTCAAGGAATACAACGGCGAAGGCATTCAACACATCGCGTTGTATACAGACCGCGTTTACGACACGGTCGAGGAGATGCGCGCCCGCGGCGTCGACTTCCTCGACACGCCCGACACCTACTACGACATGATCGGCGAGCGCGTGCCCGGCCACAGCGAAGACGTCGAACGCATGCGCCGGAACCGCATCCTGATCGACGCCGACGAAGAAACCCATAAACAGTTGCTGTTGCAGATCTTCACCGAAAACTGCATCGGCCCGATCTTTTTCGAGATCATCCAGCGCAAGGGCAACGAAGGCTTCGGCGAAGGCAACTTCCGCGCGCTGTTCGAGGCGATTGAGCGCGACCAGGAACGCCGCGGGGTGATTTAAGACGAGTCAGCGGTTAGTGGTGAGTGGTTTTATGAACCCGAAGGGCGAGCCGATGGCGGTGCAACCAGCGCCGGACCGCGCGGAACAAACCCGCTACCAAACCGGCTTCGGCAACGAGTTTGCCACCGAGGCGCTGCCGGGCACGCTGCCGGAAGGGCAGAACTCGCCGCAACAGGTTGCGCACGGACTGTACGCCGAGCAGCTTTCCGGTACTGCCTTTACCGCGCCGCGTCACGTCAACCGGCGCAGTTGGCTGTACCGGATCAGGCCGGCGGCGGTGCACGGGCCCTTCAGCATTCTTCCGGAGAGCCGCTTCCACAATCGCTTCGACGAGGTTCCACCGCCGCCGAACCAATTGCGCTGGAATCCGTTTGCCATTCCCGACACGCCGACGGACTTTGTGAACGGGCTGATGACCATCGCCGGCAACGGCGCGCCCGCGGCGCTGACGGGTTTCGCCGCGCATGTTTACGCCGCCAATCGGTCGATGCGCGACCGCTACTTCTACGATGCCGACGGCGAACTGCTGATCGTGCCGCAGCAGGGCCGGTTGCGGATTGCAACGGAACTCGGCGTGCTCGACGTCGCGCCGCTGGAAATAGCCGTTATTCCGCGCGGCGTGCGCTTCCGCGTCGAGCTGCGCGACGATGCTGCGCGCGGCTACGTCGCCGAGAACTTCGGCGCGCTGCTGCGGCTGCCGGAGTTGGGGCCGATCGGCTCGAACTCGCTCGCCAACGCGCGCGACTTTCTCTACCCGACCGCGGCCTACGAGGATGTCGACACGCCTGCGGAACTCGTCGCGAAATTCCAGGGCCGCCTGTGGCATGCAGAGATCGACCATTCGCCGCTCGACGTCGTCGGCTGGCACGGCAACTACGCCCCGTACAAATACGACCTGACGCGCTTCAACACCATCGGCTCGATCAGCTACGACCACCCTGATCCATCGATCTTCACCGTGCTGACGTCGCAAAGCGACACGCCCGGCGTTGCGAACATGGACTTCGTGATTTTCCCGCCGCGCTGGCTGGTCGCCGAGCGCAGCTTCCGGCCGCCGTGGTACCACCGCAACGTCGCGTCGGAATTCATGGGCCTGATTCACGGCGTCTACGATGCGAAAGAGGGCGGCTTCGTGCCCGGCGGCATGAGCCTGCACAACTGCATGAGCGGTCACGGCCCGGACGCCGCGAGCTACGAAAAAGCCGTCGCCGCCGATACCTCGAAACCGCAGCACGTGACCGATACGATGGCGTTCATGTTCGAGTCGCGCGCCGTCATCCGCCCGACAAAGCAGGCGCTGGAGGCAGCGGAGCTGCAAGGGGATTACCAGGAGTGCTGGCAGTCGTTGAAGAAGAACTTCAACGAAGGGTAAGTGGTCAGGGGTTAGTGGTCAGTGGTAAGGAAAAAAAGCGTGACCATCTTTCTCTTACCACTAACCACTAACCACTAACCACTAACCCTTCGCAAGCCAAACTAAGAGCAAAAAGCCCACCGCAACAACAACACCCAGGAGAACCCTCACCCATGAAACTCGCCACGCTCAAGGAAGGCGGCCGCGACGGCACGCTGGTGGTCGTCAGCCGCGATTTGCAACACGCGGCAGCCGTGCCGGAAATCGCGCCGACGCTGCAGGATGCGCTGGAGCGCTGGGACGAGGCCGAAGGCCTGCTGCGGGCGGTTTACGAAGACCTGAACGAGGGCAGGGCGCGTGACGCGCGGTCGTTGCACGTCGAGGCCCTGGCGTCGCCGCTGCCGCGCGCCTACCAGTTCGTCGACGGCAGCGCTTATCTCGCGCACGTCGAGCGTGTGCGCCGCGCGCGCGGCGCGGAAATGCCGCCGAGTTTCAGGACCGACCCGTTGATGTACCAGGCGGTCAGCGACGGCTTTCTCGCGCCGGCCGAGCCGATTCGCGTCGCCAGCGTCGACTACGGCATCGACTTCGAGGCCGAGATCGGCGTCATTACCGGCGACATTGCGCAAGGCGCCGCCGCGGCCGAGTGCGCGGCCGGCATCCGCCTGCTGGTGCTGATCAACGACGTAGCGCTGCGCAACCTGATCCCGGCGGAGCTGAAAAAGAACTTCGGCTTTCTGCAAAGCAAGCCGCGCTCGGCGCTGTCGCCGGTAGCGGTCACGCCGGACGAATTCGGCGGCGCGTGGCGCGACGGTAAGCTGCACCGGCCGCTAACCACACACCTCAACGGCAAGCTGTTCGGCGAACCGAATGCCGGCGACGACATGCAGTTCAGCTTTTCGGAGCTGCTGGCGCACGCGGCGAAAACGCGGCCGCTGGCGGCCGGCACGCTGCTCGGATCGGGCACGGTCGCGAACCAGGACGAGAGCCGCGGTTCCTCGTGCCTCGCCGAGCGGCGGATGCTCGAAATCATCGCGTCGGGCGAAGCCCGCACGCCGTTCATGCAGTACGGCGACCGCGTCCGCATCGAAATGCTGGACGAGGCCGGCGCATCAGTCTTCGGCGCCATCGACCAGACCGTCGAGCCGTATCGCAAATAGGCCACGGCGTCGTCTATGGAACTCTATACTTACTTTCGCAGCACCGCCGCGTATCGCGTTCGCATCGCGCTGAATCTTAAAGGCATCGAGGCCGATTATCGCTTCGTGCACCTGGTGCGCGGCGGCGGCGAGCAGCACGGTGAAGCCTATCGGAAACTGAACCCGCAGCGGCTGGTGCCGGCGCTCGTGGACGGTGGCGCGCCGCTGACGCAATCGCTGGCGATTATCGAATACCTTGAGGAGACGCATCCGCAGCCACCGCTGTTGCCGCCGGATGCGGCCGGCCGCGCGCGCGTGCGTGCGCTGGCGCAAGCCGTCGCCTGCGACATCCACCCGCTGAACAATCTGCGTGTGCTGCAATACCTCGAGCGCGAAGTCGGCATCGACCAGGCCGGCCGCGACCGCTGGTACCGTCACTGGGTCGCGACCGGGTTCGACGCGATCGAAACCATGCTGAAGTCGAGCGCTGCTACCGGCCGTTATTGCCATGGCGACACGCCGGGTCTGGCGGATGCATGCCTGGTGCCGCAGGTGTTCAACGCGCGCCGCTACGAATGCGACCTTGGGCCATATCCGACGATCGTCCGGATCGAGCAGACGTGCCTGGAGCTGGAAACGTTCGCGCGCGCGGCGCCGGAAAGTCAGCCGGACGCAGCATAAAATGCGCTTCATGACGAACTCCGATCCGACCGCCGCCGCACCGTATGTCTGCGCGCACGCGAGCGCTTGAGCCAAGCAACCAGATGAATCCAATCGACACCAATCCGATCTTGTGGGCCGTGATCTGCTGTGCGGCGCTGGGCAGCGTCGGTTTTGTCGGCGCGCCGCGGCGCGTCTGGATTCCGGTGCTCGTCGCGGTATTGCTGGTCATGAGCTGGATCGGTGCGATCGGCATTATTGCAACGGTCGTGCTGTGGCTTGTGCTGGCGGCAGCCATCGCAATTGCGACCAATACAAAGCTGCGGCGCTTGCTCGTCAGCGACCGAATGTACGCGTTCTACCGCAAGTCGATGCCGGATATATCGCCGACCGAGCGCGACGCGCTCGAAGCCGGCAGCGTCTGGTGGGACGCCGAGCTGTTTCGCGGCAAGCCGCACTGGCCGACGCTGCTGGAGTTTTCGTCGCCGCAATTGACGACTGACGAGCAGGCTTTTATCGACGGTCCGGTCGAGCAGCTCTGCGGCATGCTCGACGACTGGCATATCACGCATGAACTCAACGACCTGCCGCCGGAGGTCTGGCAGTTCATCAAGGACCAGGGCTTTTTCGGCATGATTATTCCGAAGGCCTGGGGCGGCAGGGAATTTTCGGCGTTCGGGCATGCGTCGGTGGTGATGAAAATTGCGACGCGCAGCATCAGTGCCGCGTTGACCGTCATGATTCCGAATTCGGTCGGGCCGGCGAAGCTGCTGCTGAAGTACGGCACCGAAGAACAGAAAAGCCGTTATCTGCCCAAGCTCGCGCGCGGGGAAGAGATTCCGTGCTTCGCGCTGACCGGGCTTAACGCCGGCAGCGACGCGAGCGCGATCTCCGATCGCGGCATCGTCTGTCGGCGCAAGTTCGACGGCCGCGAAAACGTGCTCGGCATCAGCCTCAATTTCGACAAGCGCTATATCACGCTCGGCCCGGTCGCGACCGTGCTCGGGCTCGCGTTCAAGCTTGAGGACCCGAACCACCTGCTTGGCGAGCGCGACGACGTCGGTATTACGCTCGCATTGGTGCCTGCAACCGCGCCCGGTGTTGTCCAGGGCGAGAGACATAACCCCTACGGGATGGCGTTCATGAACGGTCCGCTCAGCGGGCGCGACGTGTTCATTCCGATCGACCAGGTCATCGGCGGTGCGGCGTACGCCGGCAAGGGTTGGCGCATGCTGATGGAATCGCTGACCGACGGCCGTGCGATCTCGCTGCCGGCACTGTCGACGGCTGCCGCTAAAGTCGCGACGCGCGTGACGGGCGCGTACGCGCGCCTGCGCAGCCAGTTCAGGGTGCCGATCGGCCGCTTCGAAGGCATCGAAGCAAAGCTCGCGCGCATCGCCGCGCGTACGTACATGATGGACGCCGCGCGGCGGGTAACGCTCGCCGCACTGGATGCCGGACACAAGCCGGCTGTGATCTCGGCGATCATGAAATACAACCTGACGGAAAGCGCGCGCGAAGTCGTCAACGACGCGCTCGACGTACACGGCGGTGCCGGCGTCTGCCTCGGCCCGCGGAACCTGTTGAGTGCGCTCGATGCCTACACGACCGTCGGCATTACGGTCGAAGGTGCCAACGTGCTGACGCGCAGCCTGATCACGTTCGGCCAGGGCGCGATGCGCTGCCACCCGTACCTGCTCGACGAATTGAAGGCCGCCAACGACGAAGACAAGGAGGCCGGTGCGCGGGCCTTCGACCGTGCCTTGCTCGGGCATATCGGCTATGCCATTTGCAACGGAACCCGTGCATTGTTGCTGGGCCTTGGCGGCGCCCGGTTCGTGCGTCCGCCCGCGGGAACCGATGCGGCGCTCGCGTATTTTTACCGGCAGTACACGCGCATGAGCGCTGTGTTCGCGATCACCACCGACCTGCTGCTGCTGAGCCTGCGCGGCGAACTCAAGCGGCGCGAGCGCATCTCGGCGCGCATGGCGGATGCGTTGAGCCAGCTTTACCTGGCCACCGCGACACTCAAGCATTTTCAGGCTGCCGGCGCGCCGCCCGAAGACCTGCCGCTGGTTGAGCGCACCTGTGCCGAAGGCCTGTGGGTGATACAGGAAAGCCTGCACGCGGTTGCGCTGAATCTGCCTAACCGCTGGATCGCGGCCCTGTTGCGCGTGCTTGCGTTTCCGCTGGGCCGGCGCGCAAAGCCTTCTGCCGACCGGCTCGATCGCGTTATTGCGCAATCGATCATGGCGCCGACCGCCACGCGCGAGCGCCTCGGCGACGGCATGTACATGGCGGACGATTTACACGACCGGTTGCACGTCATCGACGACGCATTGGCAAAAGTG
>DASSOO010000255.1:0-6243 GCA_035700455.1 Gammaproteobacteria bacterium | reverse complement strand
CAGCGCCGCCGAACGCGAAGCCGGTGAAACGATCATGCGCCTGTGCCGTGTCCCACCGGTCAACCTGATCGGCCGCACCACCCTCAAGCAATTGCTGGCATTGCTAGAACGCGCGCGTGCGCTCATCACACCCGATTCCGGACCGGCGCACATGGGCACCGCCGCCGGCATTCCGGTCATCGGGCTGTATGCAAGCACCAACCCGGACCGGGCGCGGCCTTATCTGAGCGAACAGTGGGTCGTCAGCCGTTATCGCGAAGCCTTGTGGAAGTTCAACGGTACGACACCCGAGAAAGCACGCTGGGGAACGCGGGTACGCAATCCGGAGGCAATGGATTTGATTCAGGTCGAAGACGTAACGGCCAGGATCGATCATCTGATGCAGATTTCCGGCACGAGTCCCGAATCCCGAGTCCCGAATCCCGGATCTTTATGAACCGTTACCTGTTTTTTGTTTCCGAACTTTACGCGCTGGCGATCCTGCGTCCGTTACAGGCAGCGATTCGCGCGCGCGGCGATGAGGCAGCCTGGTTTTTCGAAGGACCGGGCGCAGACTGGCTGCGCGGTGACGAGCGCATCATTAAAACAGTACACGAGGTCAAGGCGTTCAACCCGACGGCAGTGTTCGTGCCGGGCAACTGGGTTCCGGATTTTTTCCCCGGCGTTAAAGTGGAGATATTTCACGGCTTCAGCGTACACAAGCGCAGCCTCGAACGCGGCCACTTCCGTATTCGCGGCTTTTTCGATCTGTACTGTACGCAGGGGCCGGATACGACGGAGCGTTTCCAACAACTCGCGGCCGAGCACGGTTACTTCCGCGTTACTGAAACCGGCTGGCCGAAGATGGATCCGCTGTTTGCACCACTGCCGCCGCCGCGGTCGACGCCGACAGACCGGCCGGTTGTGCTCTACACCTCGACATTCACGACCGACCTCACATCGACGCCGCACCTGCTGTCCACCGTCGAGCGCCTGTCACGCAGCGGGCATTGCCACTGGCTCGTCACGTTCCACCCGAAAATGGATCGCGAATGGGTAAAAAGGTATCAGGCGATTCAGAACGAGCATCTCGAATTCATCGAGACCGACGACATCGTGCCGCTGCTGAAGGCGGCTGACGTGATGGTGTCGGACACCTCGTCAGTCATCTCGGAATTTCTGCTGCAACGCAGACCGGTCGTGACCTTCCGCAACCGCCGCCCGGGGCCGCACCTGATTGACGTGCGCGAGCCCGCAAAGCTCGAAGGCGCAATCGAGTACGCGCTCGCCCGCCCTGCCGATCTCATTGCCGAAATTACCCGCTACGGCGACCACATCCACCCTCACCGCGACGGCCGCTCCAGCGAGCGCGTGCTCGCGGCGGTGGACGAATTCCTCGCACTCGGCCGTACCGGCTTGAAGCCCAAGCCGCTCAACCTGATCCGCAAGCTCAAGGCCCGCAAGCGGTTGGACTACTATCGGATTGGATAGCGATTAATCCCCTCTGCAGCCGCCAAGAGGGAGAGCCAACCCGACGATCGGCAACGGCTTTCGAGTCTTATTCTTGCCCCGGGTCCCGAGTCCTGTGTCCCGAGTCCCGATCTGCTCTTCTCAACGTCCACAGGCCGGCGTACTTGTTGAACGCCCCCTGCATGTATGTCACCGCAACCAGGAATCCAGCGGCGCCGTCGAGGAAGCCGCCGCGCAGGATGTAAATCTGCAAAAACACCCACAGGCTGCGTAAAGCGGCTACACCCAAACCGCCGCCGCGGCGGCCTTTCGCATGGCGGCGTTGCGCGCCCAGCCACGCATAGCGGGCTGATTTGTCGAGCGCATGACCGAAATCGCGGTGGGTGTAATGCAGCAGGCGGCCTTCGAGCGTGCCGATTGCACCCGGCGCCGGTACCACGGTTTCGTGCACGACGTCGGCCGTGAAATGTGCGCCGGCGCGCTTGAACAGGCGCAGCGGTGCGCGGCTGCTGCGGCCAAAGTCGAGGCGCTTGCCGTAGACGATAACCGCCCACGGCAATCGATAGGCGCTGCACGCGGGTGACTCGTCAAGCGCCGCGTCGATATCGTGGCGCAGTTCCGGTGTCAGCGCTTCGTCAGCGTCGAGTGACAGCACCCAGTCGCAGGTTGCACGCTCGAGCGCTCGTTGTTTCTGCACGCCGTAGCCCGGCCAGTCGGTGATTTCGACGCAGTCGGTATAGCGGCGCGCGATCGCGACCGTGTCATCGTTGCTGCCACTATCGAGCACGATGATTTCGTCAGCCCAGCCGGCGACGGAATCGAGACAACGAGCGATGCGGTCGGCTTCATTCTTCGCAATGACCGTGGCGCTGAGACTCTGCCGCCGCTTCACCGGCTGCGTGCGTGCCCGTGTCTCGGCCTGACGCGCGGCGGCGTAAAGTACAGCCGTTGCAAAGGCGTAAAACACGAGCGTGCGGGAATCGGAGAGTACCGGCGCGATCAGGCCGGCGATACCGTAAGTTGTTACGAGCAGGATGCCGGCGCGACCAATACGTGCGCGCGCCGCGTCGCCATGCGTGCCGAGCCGCAAAAAAAACCGCCCCGGCAGGATCAGCAGCAGCGCGAGCGCCACGGCACCGAGCAGACCGCGATCGTGCAGCGTCATGATGTACTGGTTGAGATCGGCGCCGGCCCGGGAGCCGGCACCGATCAGCGGATGCTGCGCAAACGCAGCCAGTGCACCGGTCCAGTCATTCAGGACGGCGCCGAACAACCCGTCGCGTCCGCCACTGCCGATCCAGACGTCGGTCTGCAACACCAGCCGGCGGAAATGCACCAGCACGCCGGTACCGTGCACCACGAGCACGAGTTCGACGCCGATCGCGACGATCAGCAGCGCACCCCAACGCAACTGCCACGCCATCCGGCGTGGCAGGTAGAAAAACCAGATAACGATCATGACCGGCAACGCCAGCCAGACGGCCCACGTGCCCGTCACCAGCGCTGCGGCGACACCGAGCGCACCGGTCACAATTAGCGCCGCGCGCCGGCTGATGCGCCGCTCGTCGGCGGCCGCCAGCGATATCGCGCCGCAAGCCAGCGCGACGAGCGACCACGATGGCGCCGTGATCATGTCGATGGGACCGGAAAAAAGCAGAATCATGACAGCCGCAGCGGCCGCTGCCACAGAAGCCAGGCCGAATGTAAACCACAAGCCGCCTTCGCCGATACCGCGGCTCGCGCGCCAGGCGGGATAAATCAGGACAAGCGCGACGTAGCCGGCAGCGTCAGCCGGCGCCTGCCAATGCACCCATGCCGCCAACAGCCACACCGCGACATAAAACGCGCCGGCGAATACCAGCAGCTTTTCCGGCGCACGGGGGTCGGCGTCGAACTTGCGCAGCGGCAACAAAAGGATAGAGATGATCCCGATAACCGCCACGGCGGCAGCCGGCGGCGCAAACAGCAACAGCAGCGCCGCGCCGAGGAAGGCGATTGAAGCCGCTGAATTGCGGAAAGTAATGGTCTCGCGAATTTTTTTTCCCGGGTTCCGAGTCCCGAGTCCCGAGTCCCGAGTTTTCACGTCTGCTTCCGAGACGTTGCCCACGGCGAATCGGCGCCCCCGGCGCATCAGCCGAGGCTGATCACTCTTCCACCAACGTATACCGCGCCCCGCAGTACGGACACATGGCTTCACCGGTCGCCTCGATCGGCAGATAGACCCGCTGATGCGAATTCCACAGACTCATCTGCGGCATCGGGCACGACAACGGCAGGTCCTTGCGGGTGACGGTGTAGTGGTGTTCGGCGTTTGGCTGGATTTTCGCGGATGCGTTGCTTGCGGCCACGGACGGCTCCGGATCGATATCGAAAAAAGGAATTATACCCTGACCCGACCCCGCTCCCGCCGCGGTCAGCGGTTGAGCCATTCCATGTAGCGGCGCACGCCATCGGCAACGCCGGCGAACGGCCGGTCATAGCCGGCGGCCCGCAGCGCGCTGATGTCGGCTTCGGTGAAACTCTGGTAGCGCCCTTCGAGGTGCTCCGGAAAACGGATGTACTCGATCTGTCCGCGGCCGTGGAAGTCGATGACCGCCTGCGCCACATCGTTGAACGGCGCGCTCGCGCCGGTGCCGACATTGAAGATGCCGGAAATCTGCGGGTGATCGAAAAACCAGCGGTTGACGGCGACTGTGTCGTCGACATGGATAAAATCACGCCGCTGCTCGCCGTCGTCGAACCCGTCGCTGCCCTCGAACAATTTCGCCTTGCCGGAAGCGACGACCTGCGTGTTCAGATGGAAGGCGACGCTCGCCATCGAGCCCTTGTGCTGCTCGCGCGGGCCGTAGACGTTGAAGTAGCGGAATCCGGCGACCTGGCTCTCCGCCTCGGGCAGCCGCCGGCGCACGTACTGATCGAACAGCAGCTTCGAATAGCCATACACGTTCAGCGGTACCTCGTGCTCCGGAATCTCCCTGAAGACACGGCCGGCGCCGTAAACGGCCGCGGAAGATGCATACAGAAACGGAATCTGCCGCGCGAGGCAGTATTCGAAAAGCTTTTTCGAGTACGTGTAGTTGTTCTCCAGCATGTAGCGGCCGTCCCACTCCGTGGTGTCGGAGCAGGCACCCTGGTGAAACACGGCCTGGACGTCGCCGAAATCGCGACCGCTGTCAACGGCCTCAATAAATTCTTTCTTATCCAGATAATCGGCAAGCGAGGCATCCGCAAGGTTGCGAAATTTGGTGCCGTCGCTCAGATCGTCGACTGCGATGATGTCGCTGGCACCGTCCCGGTTGAAGGCGTGCACGAGATTGCTACCGATAAAGCCGGCGGCGCCGGTGATGATGATCATGAAGCGCGGACCTGCTGGAACTGCGCGGGATTATAGCAAGAGGGGGGGCTGGGGGCTGGGGGCTGGGGAAGCATATCAGCTTCTTACCTCTTACCACTAACATCTATCCATTCACCCCTGCCCGCGCTGAAAAATGTCTTCCCAGCATTTCCGCACCGTCTCCCGCGCGTCGCGAAACTCGTCGTCCGGCACAATCGCCCCCCAGCCTTCAAGCGTGAGGCGATGGCTGCGATCGCGGTAGTCGCGGTAAATTGAGGCCAACCGGTCGGCTGCGGCAGCGTCCACGAGCCCGAGCGCTGCCAGCGTCTGCAGCGTGCCAATGTTGTCGCGCTGTTCAATCAGCTCGGGGCAGGCATGCGCGTGGCGCAGTACCCAGTATTGCACCATGAATTCGATATCCGTCATGCCACCGGTACCCTGCTTGATGTCGAACCCCGCGCGCGTCTCCACGGCGAGCTCGCGCGTCATGCGTTCGCGCATCGCTGCAATATCGGCCCGCAATGCTGACTCGTCGCGTACCTGGCAAAGGATTTCGCGCCTGAGCGCATCGAACTGCCGCGCGAGTGCCGCATCACCGGCAATCGGCCGCGCACGTACCAGCGCCTGATGTTCCCAGGTCCAGGCTTCACTGCGCTGATAGCGAGCAAAGCTCTCGAAGCTGCTGACCAGCAGGCCGGCATTACCGCTCGGCCGCAGGCGCGTGTCGACCCGGTACAGCACACCGGCCGTGGTCGCCATCGACAAAAAACTGATGATTCGCTGCGACCAGCGGGCGAAGAACAGCGCACTGTCGATCGGGTGCTCGCCATCTGTCATCTGCGGCTCGCCACGACTGCCGTGAATGAATACCAGGTCGAGATCGGAGCCGTAGCCGAGTTCGCGGCCGCCGAGCTTGCCGTAGGCGACGACGCCGAAGTGCGCCGGCCGGAGTTCGCCCGCCTCGAGATAACGCGGCTCGCCGTGGCGAGCCACCAGGCGCGGACGCGTCAGTGCGAGCACCGTCCGGATCACGACCTCGGCAAGCGCCGTGAGTCTTTCGCTGACCACCTGCGCGTCGGCATGCCCGCTGAGATCGGCCGCCGCAATGCGCAACACCGCTGCCTGCTGGAATTGGCGCAGCGCGTCCATTTCCGCTTCCTGGTCGGCTGCATCCACACCGGCCAGCGCCGCTTGCAGCTCAGCTTCCAGAGAGCTCGCGTCCGGCGCGGCCTGAAACAACCGTGGGTCGATCAGTTCGTCCATCAACAGCGGTACGCGGGTGACGAGTTGCACCAGCCACGGGCTCGCCGCCGCCAGCGTCGCGAGATGGCGCAGCACGTTTTCGTTTTCCGCGAGCAAGGCCAGGTAAGCGGTGCGGCCGGCGACGATTTCAATCAGCGCGAGCAGGCTTTTGAAAACAACATCCGGCTTGGCCGAAGCCGCCGCGGCGCCGATCAACC